>NZ_JAQOSR010000343.1:0-2569 GCF_046718885.1 Bradyrhizobium sp. UFLA01-814
ATCCTAAGTCTCGTGGGCTCGGAGATGTGTATAAGAGACAGGGCCGTTCACATTTGCTTGCGCGCCGTGTATGACGCGGCGCATCAGCCAACCCCATATCGAGAAAGAGCACGTCATGACTGACATCGTCGACATCATCGGCCGCGAAATCCTTGATAGCCGTGGCAACCCAACGGTCGAGGTCGATGTGGTGCTGGAGGATGGGTCAATCGGTCGCGCGGCGGTGCCGTCGGGCGCGTCCACCGGCGCGCATGAGGCGGTGGAACTGCGTGACGGCGACAAGTCGCGTTACCTCGGCAAGGGCGTCGAGAAGGCGGTTGCCGCCGTCAACGGCGAGATCTTCGAGGCGCTCAGCGACCAGGCCGTCGAGGAGCAGGTCGCGATCGACCAGATCATGATCGAGCTCGACGGCACGCCGAACAAGAGCCGGCTCGGGGCCAACGCCATCCTCGGCGTCTCGCTGGCCTGCGCCAAGGCCGCCGCCGAATCCTTCGACATGCCGCTGTATCGTTATGTCGGCGGCACCTCGGCGCGGACGCTGCCGGTGCCGATGATGAATATCATCAATGGCGGCGTGCATGCCGACAACCCGATCGACTTCCAGGAATTCATGATCCTGCCGGTCGGCGCGACGTCGTTCGCCGAGGCGCTGCGTTGCGGTTCGGAAATCTTCCACACGCTGCGCGGCGAACTGAAGAAGGCCGGTCACAACACCAATGTCGGCGACGAGGGCGGCTTCGCGCCGAACCTGCCGTCGGCCGACGCCGCGCTCGAGTTCGTCATGAACGCGATCGGCAAGGCCGGCTACAAGGCGGGCGACGACGTCGTGCTCGGCCTCGACTGTGCCTCCACCGAATTCTTCAAGGAAGGCTCCTACGTCTATGGCGGCGAGAACAAGACCCGCTCGCGTTCCGAGCAGGTGAAGTATCTCGCAGATCTCGTCGGCCGCTATCCGATCGTCACCATCGAGGACGGCATGTCGGAGGACGACATGGACGGCTGGAAGGAACTGACGGATGCGATCGGCAAGAAGTGCCAGCTGGTCGGCGACGATCTGTTCGTCACCAACGTCACCCGGCTTGCTGACGGCATCAAGAACGGCCGCGCCAATTCGATCCTGGTCAAGGTCAACCAGATCGGCACGCTGACCGAGACGCTTGCGGCGATCGAGATGGCCTACAAGGCCGGCTACACCGCCGTGATGTCGCACCGCTCCGGCGAGACCGAGGATTCCACGATCGCCGATCTCGCGGTCGCCACCAATTGCGGGCAGATCAAGACCGGCTCGCTGGCACGCTCCGACCGCACCGCCAAGTACAACCAGCTGCTGCGCATCGAGCAGCAGCTCGGTACCCAGGCGAAATACGCGGGCAGGGCGGCCTTGAAGGCGCTGGCGTAGCGCCCCAATTTGATCGGGATCCAACAAACGCAAAAACGGGAGGTCGGGATGAGCGACGGCAAGAGCGGTCTGCAACTGCGTTCGCTGCTCAAGAAGAATGGCGAGCTCGAGATATCGCTGGTCAATGTCCCGACCCCCGAGCCCGGCCCCGACGAAGTCGTGGTCCGGGTCGAGGCGACCCCGATCAATCCGTCCGACCTCGGTCTTTTGATCGGCCCGGCCGACATGTCGGCCGCCAAGGTCTCCGGCAGCAAGGAATTGCCCGTGGTGACCGCCCGCGTGCCGGAAGCGGCGTTGCCGGGCCTCGCCGCGCGGCTCGACGAGTCCATGCCGGTCGGCAATGAAGGCGCCGGCGTCGTGATCAGGACCGGTTCATCGGATGCGGCGAAAGCGCTGATGGGCCGCACCGTCGCAATGATCGGTGGCGCGATGTACGCGCAATACCGCACGCTGCGCGTCAACGAATGCCTGCCGCTGCCCGACGGCACCACGCCGGCGGAAGGCGCGTCCTGCTTCGTCAATCCGCTGACCGCACTTGGCATGACCGAGACGATGCGGCGCGAGGGGCACAAGGCGCTGGTGCACACCGCGGCAGCGTCCAATCTCGGCCAGATGCTCAACAAGATCTGCCTCAAGGACGGCATCGGCCTCGTCAACATCGTGCGCAACAAGGAGCAGGCCGACATCCTGCACAAGATCGGCGCCAAACATGTCGTCGATTCCTCCGCGCCCGATTTCATGGACAAGCTCACCGGCGCGCTGGTCGAGACCGGCGCCACCATCGCCTTCGATGCGATCGGCGGCGGCAAGCTCGCGGGCCAGATCCTGGTCGCGATGGAGTCCGCGATTAACAAGACCGCCAAGGCCTACAGCCGCTACGGTTCGAATGTGCACAAGCAGGTCTACGTCTACGGCAGCCTCGACACCCGCTCGATCGAATTGCCGCGCGGTTTCGGCATGGCCTGGGGCGTCGGCGGCTGGCTCCTGTTCCCGTTCCTGATGAAGATCGGTCCGGAGGCCGGCAACAAGCTGCGCCAGCGCGTGGTGGCCGAACTGAAGACGACTTTCGCCAGTCACTACACCAAGGTGGTCTCGTTGCAGGAGACCCTGCAGCTCGACAACATCGCCGTCTACAACAAGCGCGCGACCGGCGAGAAATTCCTGATCAAC
>NZ_JAQOSR010000344.1:0-2484 GCF_046718885.1 Bradyrhizobium sp. UFLA01-814
GTTCAAGAATGTGCGCGACAGCCTCGAGATCCTGGCAGGCCTGCCGGCCATCCAGGAGGCCGACGTCGCCGATAATGTCAGGCTCTACGCCCTGCTGGCCTCGATGCTGCGCAACAATCCGCAGATCTTCAATCTCTATGTCGGGTACGAAGACGGCTCCTTCCTGGAGATGGACGTCATCGATCGCGCCAAGCCGCAATTCCGAACGGTGCTGAATGCCGCCCCCGACGCCGTCTACCGCGTCGTCGTCATTGCCCGCTCGGGGGCGGCCGCCGCGGCGCCGGTGACGCTGTTCCTGTCGGAAAACCTGACCCAGGTCGCGAAGGTGGCGGGGCCGCACAGCTACGACCCGCGGCAGCGTCCCTGGTATGTCGACGCCCTGAAGGATCGCAAGACGCTGCTCACCGGGCCCTATGTGTTCTACGCGACCGGGGAGCCCGGTTACACGCTGCGCACGCCGCTTAGGGAGGGCCGCCGCGGGGTGGTGGCCGCCGACCTGCTGCTCAATCGCCTCGAGGAGATGCTGAGCCGGCAAAAGCTCGGAAATTCCGGGCTGGCCTTCCTGTTTAACGACGCCGACCGTATCGTCGGCCATCCCGAGATGCGCGAGCTGATGACGGAACGCAGCGACGCGTTGCCCCGGATCGATGCCATCAAGCTTCCCGGCCTGTCCGCGGCGATCCAGTCCTGGCGCAGCGACGGGCTCGCCCAGCAGTTCTTCAACGATGCCGACGGACGGACCCTTGTGGCGGCCTTTCACCGCATCGAGACGGCCGGTGCGGCCAACATCCACCTCGCGGTGGTCGCCCCGCTCGACGAGTTTTTTGCCAAGATCATCTCGGAGCGGCGCGCGCTGTTTGCCATCGCGCTCGGCTTTGTGATCGCGATGCTGCCGTTCGCGTTCTGGCTCGGCTCGCTGCTCGCCCGGTCGCTGCGCGAACTGGCGCGGCAGACCGACGAGATCCAGCACTTCCAGCTCGCGGACCGGCCGCGCATGCAATCGGCCATCGACGAGATCGACGAGCTCGGCCGCTCGGTGTTTACGATGCGGACCGTCGTGCGCAACTTCTCAAGCTTCATTCCGCAGCCGATCGTCCGTCAGCTGATGCAGTCCGGAGCCTCGCTGCAGCTCGGCGGCATCAGGCGCGAGGTCACGGTTCTCTTCACCGACGTCGCCGACTTCACCGCGAAGACGGAGAAGGCGGACCCGTCGCAGGTCATGATCTTCACCTCGCGTTATTTCGCCGCGATGTCGGAGGCGATCATGAAACACCATGGCACCATCGACAAGTTCATCGGCGACGCGGTGATGGCGCTGTGGAACGCGCCGGACGAGGATCCCGATCACGTCGTTCATGCCTGCGAGGCCGTATTGGACTGCATTCACCGCAACGCAGAGCTCAACCGCGCGTTCCGGAGCGAAGGCTGGCCGGCCTATACCACGCGATTCGGCCTGCATCTCGGCGATGCCGTGGTCGGCAATGTCGGCTCCGCCGCCCGCATGAGCTACACCGCGCTCGGCGCCACCATCAATCTGGCCTCGCGTCTCGAAGGCCTCAACAAGAATTACGGCACGCAGGTCCTGGTGAGCGCGGCCGTCAGGGCGCGCGCCGAACACAGATTTGCGTTCCGCAGCGTCGACCAGATCCGGCCGAAGGGCTTTGCCGACGCGATCACGGTGTACGAGCTGTGCGGCGAACGCGGCGATTCGGAGCTGACGTTCTGCGCGCGCTGGGAAGCCGTCTACAGTTCGATCCGGTACGCGGAGCCCGCCGCGGCGGCGTTGCGCATCGCCGATTTCCTGCTCGAGTACCCCTGGGATTGTGTCGCGCAATACCATGCCGAACGGCTGCGCAATGCCGTTCAGCAGCCGCTACTTGATCTGTCGGTGCAGTGAGAAGCGGGCCGAGGCGTATTTTAATCCGACCCTCGAGCTCTCGACGGCCAAGGGTTGCTCCGGTGATCGATCGGGATCGCGCGATCGCCGATGCGATCGCTTCAGCCGCCCCCGCAATGCGGGGCGCGCAACGCCGGTGGCTAGGCCGCCATCAGTTGCTGAAGCGCAACAGCCTGCTCACGGGTTTGGAATGCGATGGCGGTGTGGGTAAAGCCCGACGAGGCCTGGGTCTGCGCGATGTGATTGAGGACCTCAGTGCCCTTGACCACGTGAAGTTCCATTCCCGGGCCGGCCGGAAAAATCCCCAGAACGACGTCGTAGGCCTCGACGATGGCCTTCAGGGCGCCACCCTTGTCTTCCGACGCGTCGATAAAGATACGAACATCCGCGGCGATACTACGAAGTTCGTCAAAGTCGATCACTGGAAGTCTCCCATACGCAACTCACTGATCGATCCTAGCTACAACTTGCTTACTGAAACATAAATTACGCGGGTTCCTCACCGGACAAGTGTCGCTAGAGCGTTTTCGAGCGAAGTGGATACCGGTTCGCGTGAAGAAAACGCGTCAAAACAAGAATCTAGAGCC
>NZ_JAQOSR010000345.1:0-2416 GCF_046718885.1 Bradyrhizobium sp. UFLA01-814
CTTGAAGGGCGACGAGATCCGCATCCTCACCATCCTCTATGACCAGGCGATGCAAACCAGCATCGAGCCGGTGGTGATCGCGATGTCGAGCGCGTTCAATGCATTTCCGTCCGCCGTGCAGGCCGGTCCGCCGCCGCGCAAGACCGTCGAATATGCCACCGGCGTCGTGGTCAGCGACGACGGGGCCATCGTGACCGATCGCGTGGCGACCGACGACTGCATCGCGCTGACGATCCCAGGCTATGGCAATGCCGATCGGGTCGCCGAGGACAGGGATCACGACCTCGCGCTGCTGCGCATCTATGGTGCGCGGGGCCTGAGGCCGCTCGATATCGCAGGCCAGGCGACGCAGACCGCGCTCGACATCACCGGGATCGCCGATCCGCAGAGCCAGGGTGGCGGCGCGGCCGCGAGCAGCGTGAAGGCTTCGGTCGCACAGATCGGCGGCGGTGATCAGGCGCTGTCACCGGCGCCTGCGCTCGGGTTCTCCGGCGCGGCGGCGCTCGATAGCGGCGGCAGGTTTGCCGGCATCGCGGTGCTGAAGCCCGTCGTCGTTGCAGGCCCCGCAAACGCGGCGCCGCCGGCGCAGGCCGCGCTGGTGCCGGCCGGCACGGTGCGCAGCTTCCTGAAGGTGCATGGCGTCACCGCGTCGGGCGACTCGGCGGACGCCAAGGCTGCGGTCGTCCGCGTGATCTGCGTCAGGAAGTAAGTTCACCTCGCCCCGCTTGCGGGTGATCCCGCAGAGCAGACCGGGTTCCGTCCATCTCGTCGTCCCGGCGTAGGCCGGACCCATACGCCGCAGCAGGCGTTGTAGGCGGGACTCGTCGTTTCAGCAGCGCGTAACAATGACGGGCTGTGGTTATGGGTCGGCCTTCGCCGGGACGACGATGGGGACAGGCTCTGGCGGACGATCCAGCATTCCATAGTCATTTGTGATTCAGCTACCACTCTTCCACATGTCGTCCTGGCGAAAGCCAGAACCCATAACCACCGCATTCAGCGGTGAAACAGGATCGCGGCCCCGGCGTCGCACAGCAATGAGATTAGGGGTAATGGGTCCTGGCTTTCGCCAGGACGACATTGAGGATGGTTCTCGGTTCAACCTGTCAAACAGCGTAGTCGGCGTCACCTCAACGCAAAGCGCACCCCGGCGCGGGCGAGACCGCCGGCAATGCCGACCGGGGTGCCGTCGGCGCGCCAGCAGGCTGCGCCCGACATCGTGCCGTCAGCGTGAAACTGGATCGCGTTCATGCCGCCGGCCACCGTCGGCACCACTTGCACCTTGTGGCCCTTCGCTGACAGTGCGGCGCGGACGGTCTCCGGCACCGCCTGCTCGACCTCCAGCGCATTGCCCTCGGTCCAGACCCGCGGCGCCTCGACTGCCTCCTGCAGGCTCATGCCGTGGTCGATCAGGTTGATCAGCGCCTGCATCGCACTCGGGAAGATGCGCTTGCCGCCGGGCAGGCCGAGCGCGTAAGTGAGCTTGCCGTCGCGCAGCGCCATCATCGGCGACATCGAGGTGGTGACGCGCTTGCCGGCGGCCAGCGACAGCGCGTGTCCCGGCCGCGGATCGAACAGGTTCATGTAGTTGTTCGGCACGGTGCCGAGGCCGGGGATCAGGATCTTGGCGCCGAACAGATTGTTGATGGTCTGGGTGGTCGCGACCACATTACCCATCGCATCCGCCGCGGTCATGTGCGTGGTGTGCGCGCTTTCGAGCTGGGTGACGCCGGCGCTCCAGGCCTGCGCGCGGTCGGCATCGATCGCGCGGCGGCGCTCCTCGGCATAGGCCTTCGAGGTCAACCGCTCCACCGGCACGTTGATATAGGCGGGATCGCCGCTCGCGGCCGCGCGGTCGGCGAAGGCGATCTTCAGCACCTCGGCAAGGTAGTGGATGGTCTCGGCCGTGCCGAAGCCGAGCCGCGCGATGTCATAGCCTTCGAGGATATTGAGCATCTGTGTGATGTGCACGCCCGACGCCGCAGGCGGCGGGGGCCCGAGGATTTCCCAGCCGCGGTAGTCGCAGCGGATCGGCTGCCGCTCGACCGTCTTGTAGGTCGCGAGATCTTCCTGCGCGATGAAGCCGCCGTTCTTCTTCATGTAGTCGACCAGGATGTCGCCGAGCGGCCCCTGGTAGAGCGCGTTGTCGCCATGATCGGCGATGTGTTTCAGCGTCTCGGCATATTCCGCCTGCACCACGCGCTCGCCGGGCTTCAGCGGCGTGCCATCAGGCAGATAGATCGCCGAGATCGGCTTGTCCTTCAGCATCTCCTCGGCGCCGTCGGTGATGCATTCATGCAGATAGGGCGTCGCCGCATAGCCGCGCGCGGCGTGCTTGATCGCGGGCTGCATCACGTCGGCAAGACTCATGGTGCCGAAGCGGCGCAGCGTCTCGCACCAGGCCTTCAGCGAGCCC
>NZ_JAQOSR010000346.1:0-2389 GCF_046718885.1 Bradyrhizobium sp. UFLA01-814
GATCCAGGCTGGCTGCGCGATGTGCTGCGGGCCGTGAGGGCGACGACATGATCGCGGCTTCGGCGGGCGTGAAGATCATGGTTGCGACGAGGCCGGTCGACTTCCGCAAAGGCGCCGACGGTCTTGCCGCACTGGTGCGCGAACAACTCCAGCATGATCCCTTCGCAGGAACAATTTTCGTCTTTCGTTCAAAGCGGGCGGACCGTTTGAAGATTTTGGCCTGGGACGGATCTGGGCTTGTGCTGCTGTGGAAGCGGCTGGAGCATTCCGCGTTCCGCTGGCCGCCCATTAGCGACGGCGTGATGCGGTTGTCCGCATCACAGCTCGCCGCGCTGATGGATGGCCTAGACTGGTCGCGCCTGCATGCCCGCGATGTTGCCCAACCGACCGCAACGTCGTGAACTCTGTGATTGCAGTCTTCCACAACAGACCGCGAATCAGCTTGAGTACCGGGCGTGAGCGAGACTACGGATCAGCTTCCGACCGATATCGAGGCGCTGCGGGCGCTGGTTGCGGCGGCACGCGCGGAGCGCGAATCGGCGATCGCCGAACGCGACCATGCGCTGTCGCAAATGGATCGCCTGCGGCATCTCTTGCGTCAGCTGCAACGCGCGCAGTTCGGCCGCCGCTCGGAGAAGCTCGATCCTGAGCAGTTGCAGCTGGCGATCGAGGACATCGAGCAGGCCATTGCCGGCGACGAGGCGGCCCAGGACACGAAGGATAAAGCAGGCGCACGTCAGCGTGCCGACAGGCGCCGCGCCAGCCGTGGTGCGCTCCCGGCCCATCTGCCGCATATCGACGTCACGATTGCCCCGGAGGATACCAACTGTCCGTGCTGCCGCGCGCCTCTGCATGTGATCGGTGAGGAGACCTCACGGCGGCTCGACGTCGTGCCGGCGCAGTTCCGCGTGATCGTCACCCATCGTCCCAAATATGCCTGCTGGGCCTGCACGGATGGCGTGGTTCAGGCGCCGGCACCGGAGCGGCTGATCAAGGGCGGCTTGCCGACCGAGGCGATGGTCGCCCATGTGCTGGTCGCCAAATATGCCTGGCACCTGCCGCTGTATCGGCAGGCTCAGATGCTGCTGGCGCAGGGTATCGACATCAAGCGCTCGGTTCTGGCGTTCTGGGTGGGCTACGCGGCCGCGGAGCTTCGTCCGCTCTGGCTCAGGCTGCGCGAGACCATTCTGACCGCGAGCAAGATCGCGGTCGACGAGACCACAGCGCCCGTGCTCGATCCCGGCCGCGGCCGCACCAAGAAGGGCTTCTTCTGGGCGATCGCGCGCGACGATCGGCCGTGGGGCGGGGCCGACCCGCCGGCAGTGGCCTACACTTACGCGCCCGGTCGCGGCGCCGTCCACGCCCTCAAGCTGCTCGACGGTTATCGCGGCATCGTGCAATGCGACGGCTATACTGTCTACAAGACCGTTGCCGACACCGCGCCTGACGCGGCGATCACGCTCGCCTTCTGCTGGGCTCACCTGCGGCGGCGCTTCTTCGACGTTGTCCAGGACGGTCCTGCCCCGATCGCGAGCGAAGCGCTCGAGCGTATCGCCGCTCTCTATGCCATCGAGAAGACGATCAGGGGCCGCAGCGCCGATGAGCGTCGTGCCGTCCGCCAGGAGCGCAGCAAGCCGCTGGTGCTGGCGCTCAAGGCCTGGTTCGAGCAGCAACTCATCCGCGTCTCGGGCAAAGCGACAATCGCCGAGCACATCCGTTACGCCTTGAACCACTGGGTCGGCCTGACGCGCTTCCTCGACGACGGCCGCATCGAACTCGACACAAATATCGTCGAGCGAAGCATCCGTCCTCTTATCCTCAACCGCAAGAATGCACTGTTCGCAGGGCATGATGAGGGCGCGGAGAACTGGGCCTGCATCGCTTCGCTGATCGAGACCTGCAAGCTCTGCGGCGTCGAGCCGCAGGCCTATCTGACCGGCGTCCTCACCAGACTCGTCAACCTCTGGCCGGCCTCGCGTCTGGACGAACTCATGCCCTGGGCGTGTATCGCCGGGCGAGCCAACAGCGCTAACGGCCTCGCCGCTTGATGAGTTCGCCTCCTGGATCGCGACTGCTCCAGCAGGCCTCGTCACCATCGGCTCAGTGCCTTCCGGCAGCTTCAACAACCCGTCGCGTACCGCCTTGCGCCAGGCTGACAAATGCTGCGGCGACAGACCGTGGCGCCGCGCGACGTCCGAGACAATCGCTCGCGGCAAAAAGGACTCCGCGACGATCCGTCCCTTGACCTCGTCGCTCCAGCGCCGCCGGATCCGTAGCTGCGATACGTCGACAACACGCTCAACCATCTATGCAAACCGTCCTCTTCAAGACGGAACGAACATCGCCGATCTGCTCGACAGCAACAAGGTGCGGGAGACACGCCGCTTAC
>NZ_JAQOSR010000347.1:0-2382 GCF_046718885.1 Bradyrhizobium sp. UFLA01-814
GCCAGCTGACCAGTCCGGCTCTTGCCGGCGAACGCGGTGTCCCACCGCCAGTTACACCAAGCTCGGGGACACGATCTTAAACTGATTGCGCCGATGCTGGGGCGTTTTATGGCCACTGATCGTGGCTTCACGAAACTGAGACGTCTATCTCAGGCACGCGATACGGGCGTTGGATAGCGTTCGGTTAGCAAGTCAATAAAATCGAGCATCGTCCTCGTTCTCTGCTCTCCAGCAAGCGAACTAGTTATTCGACTGGAGCCTGTCTCATCGGCAGCTCACGATAGACAAGTCCGGTGAAACTCGCTTCGGTGTCTAATCATAATCAAGCCGACCTCGAATCCTTGCTGTCGAGCCCTTTGATGGTGTCGCAGTTGATATCATGCCGTTAGAGCCGTCGACGGTCTCCTGGAAGCGACGTCAAGAGATACTCAAGCGACGATTTGTCACCAATTCGGGGTACCCTTGAAGACCCTCTTGATGCATATCGCGCGAAGTCGATAGTCGGATCGGCAAAGGCACTGGCGCGTGCGGGAAAGATCGTATTGCGTTGGAGATCGGGAGATGGAGAGGGCCGGAGTAGGCGGCGCCATGATCGTGGCCAATGAGGACGTTGCCAAGATCGAGAAATAGCCCGCCGATCGTCCCTCTCCGAACTTGAAAAGCATGCAGTCTCCACCCTGCACGTATCGCAATGTATCGCTCAGGGGAGCGAGAACGCTGGGCGTCCGATTGCGAGCATGGCAGGCGCGATGTCGTTCTCGCGCGAACCCGCCGAGAGCGCGACACGTTTTATTGTTCCTCCCCCCGTCGCGTTTCCTAGAAGCTTATCTGCCAAGCGCGGGTCTTGCGATGATCCGAGGACACATCAAAGACATTTATGGGGTCATCAGTCGAGCGAGAGCGAATACGAACGAGGGTTCGTCGACTGCCATGGACCTATAGATAATCGGGCGAAGCCCTCCGGACGGCACCCGGTTTCACGCCGCGGGCGGCGTCCATTGCATTGACACCGACAATTTTGGTCGGCTCCGCCATCGCCGCGCACCGCATTCCGTTTCTCTGGCTCCTACGAACGATTAGCTCCGCATTTTGCGTGAGTCTCAATCGGTCCACGAAACCTTCAGAGAAGAAGTGTAGAAGGCTCGCTATGACCAACGTTGAGGGATCACGGGATGTATTTCGTTGCACTTGCTTCGGTTACGGCAGCCGGCGTTATGCTGTCTTATGGTGAATTGTCGCAAGAGATATCGAGAGGGCAATTTTCTGCCGTCTGACTGTTCGTACACCGCGCGGAGCCCGAGGCCTCCGCAGGGAGGGCAGCGGTAGCGCTTAGCTCTTCGAGGGTGAACTCCTCCCTCAAATCGAAAAAGTCATCGAACGGAAACGTTCTTACGAATAGTGCTGAAGCCGGGGACGTGTATGGTATTCAACCCAAACGCTAAAATTGTTTACATGGTCACGTGCATATATTGGCTCGGCGTTCACCCAACCAGATTCTGTCCCGCCAGCACAGGCAGATGATTAGAGTTGTGAGATTGAGGGGCACTCAAATGGTCGACTCCGAATTGGCTGCCGTATTGCGTGCGGTCCTGGATGAGGTTTGTGAAGGTGTATCCCGTCACGAAATCGGCATCCGAACCCACGTCGCGTGTAAACTCCTCGAAGCAGGCACGCGTGGAGAGACATCGGTCGATGTCCTCAGGCAAATCGGCCAAGCGGCGTTGACCGGAGCGCCCACGATGTGGCGGTAGCAAGTGGTTCTGATCGACCCGTCTTCCGAGACGTGGGTACAACGGCGTGTGGGCAACAAGGTGCTTTTGTACATTCTGTACAGAACGTTCGCCGCAAATCAGATCTCAATTCGGCCAGCTGGGCGCTTTCCTCGCCGAGATGAGAGGGACCGTGAAACAGTGTGGATCTTAAGGAGTCCTTTTAGGCGCAAATTAGATTCAAGACGCTTCCTTTTTGATGAGACGGCCTCGGGTGTGATGGACCGTTTGGTGTTGAGCGACGCGGCTTGGAAGCGAATGGCGCCGCTGATCATACGCCGGCCGGACCAGAACGGATCGACCGATCGGGATACGAATGTTCGTGGAAGGCGTTCTTTTGATCGCGCGTACCGCTTTCCTTGACCCGATCTTCCTGATGCCTTCTGAGACCGGAACACCGTGTTCCGGCGCTTGAGCCAATGGAGCATCAGGTCGTTTGATGCGGACACAGACGCTCGCAGAAAGAACCATGACCCGGCAGTGGTCACTTTTGTCTATCGGGGTTCTGGCCGTGCCGGCGATTGAAGGGTGGTCGACTAGTGTCCTGAACCAGAAGTTCGCAACATCGCGTCGTGTTTTGGCGGGGCATTGTAGCGGCAGAAGCGCTCGATGG
>NZ_JAQOSR010000348.1:0-2306 GCF_046718885.1 Bradyrhizobium sp. UFLA01-814
TTTGCCTCCATCCTTGGCATAGCCACGCGAATCTACTGCGAATCTACGATTGCGAACTTGTGACTCAGGACACTAGCCGGAAATCATCTTCGGCTTCTGGCCGGCAGCCTGGTCCGCCGAAACGCTGCCGGTCTCCTCGATCCGAGGTAGCCAGCCGGCTGCCGTGCTGATCGCGCCCCCAAACTGTTTGGCGGTCTTTGCGGGACATGCAGCCATGAATCGCCGCGCGACCACATGCCTTCGAAGATCAAGATGCTAAGGCTTGCCACCCTGGCCTCCTCAGCCAGCATGATGAATCAGAAGCCGACTGATTTGGATATCCCAAATCGAATTCGCTTTAATGCTTAGGAACGTCGGCCCCTTGAATTCTGAAATGTCCTCAACATCGCTTCCTCTAACATCAAACCCAATATTCC
Organism: Bradyrhizobium sp. UFLA01-814; assembly: GCF_046718885.1. Lineage (NCBI taxonomy): Bacteria > Pseudomonadati > Pseudomonadota > Alphaproteobacteria > Hyphomicrobiales > Nitrobacteraceae > Bradyrhizobium > Bradyrhizobium sp. UFLA01-814. Next base: position 417 of record NZ_JAQOSR010000348.1, read on the forward strand.
TCACCAGAGCAGGTAGTGTCTCGATCTATTGTTATTGCTGTAGTCATAGTTGGTAGCTCGGCGCATAGGCTAGGTGCAGAAATGACAAACGTAGTTAACCCGTTGCAAGTCTCACGCTTCCTTAGAGTGTATGACGACTTCGCCGCCCAAAAGGGCATCAAGCTTTCGATAGGATTCGATTTTCACGACTATGTCTCAATCACACAGGCCCTTCCATCAAAGAAGCCCACATATCCAACGTTTCGGCCGGATCGCTCCCCAATAAAAACAGGCGAGGGATATTGGATGATGGGCATCGATAAGAATGGTGAGGTCGTGCTTGTAGAGGCTGCTCGACTGTATGACCTTTCGCACACCAACTTGGCAGAACACCTTCAATCCTTGAAGGCGTTTTACGCCGACCCGACCATTCATGCACATCCTCAGGACCGTTGTACTTGTACAGCACCAAGCGCGAAGAAGATCAGTGGGAAAGTGGCCTACCACGGGGATTTTTGGTTGCGCAAGGACTTCAGAGGACAGGGCATGCCTAAGATCATGGCTGCAATATTGCGGGGCGTCTCGTTTGCCATGTGGACTCCCGACTTTGTATGTGGACTTGCGGCGAGCTGGACGCTGGATAAGGGCGTTCTTGCGCAATACGGACATACGCATCATGAAGCCGGCGGCTCGACGTTACAGCTAGTAGAAGATGATATTGTAGATGAAGATTTACTTGTTTGGCTGACCGGCGAGGAGTTGCGGAGCCTAGTTGATCCCCGGACAGAAGGTGAACTAGCTATAGACAACTATGTGTCGTCAGCATGACGATGTGGTACTTGACGCAAGCTGCGTGCTTCAGATTACCAGCATGGGCGCCCTCATACGTACAGTCGCGGCATGATGATGTTCGACAGCGATGCCGAAGTTTTTGAAACGGCTACTCCGGCCCAGACAGGCAAGATGTTGCTATCACCGTCTCCAACCCGTGCTCGAGATACATGAATCCAAGCACTTCGCGAGACGAACGTCGGCGTTTCGGCAAGAGAAGTGGCTAGATGTGTCACGGCTTATTGCCACGTTCAGGTACGTATCGCGATGCTCAGTGCGGAAAGATCTCACTCGCGAGCACTGCGCCCGCCATATGGAAGGAGGCAGAGAGAAGTGGATAGAAGTAACGTTCGAATCGAATGGATGAGAAATAAATCGACGAGGGTAGACGAGGGTAGCCGGATCAAGGATGGTGGCATCTAATGGTGGCATTGGCAGGTGTTGGACGGAAATCTAAGGATAATTTTGCCCGCGCGCGCTTAGTCTTTCCTGATGGTACGTCCCGAGTAATCGTCGAACGGGATCCGGGGCCGCGCTATATAGACCGCGGAGAGGGCAGTTATCTGTTCGATGTGGATGGCCGCCGATTTCTCGACCTCAATTGCAACTTCACGGCTTTGATTCACGGTCATGCCTTCGCACCTGTCGTGGAAGCGCTAACACGTCAGCTCCAGCGCGGGAGCTGCTTCGCAAATCCGACAGAGAGCGAGATCGAGCTCGCCGAGCTACTTTGCGGTCGGATTCCGCAAGCTAATCGTGTTCGCTTCGTCAACACAGGGACGGAGGCCGTGTTGTTTGCGATCAAGGCAGCGCGGGCCTTCACCGGCCGCTCGAAAATCGCTAAGATCGAGGGAGCCTATCATGGCGCCTACGACTGGGGCGAGGTGAGCCTTGCGGCGACTTCGGACAACTGGGGTAGTCCTGCCGCTCCGAAGTCTACGGCCTCCTATCGGGGGATGCCCGCCAGCGTGCTTGATGAAGTGGTCGTGCTTCGCTTCAATGATGTTGAAGGCTCGCGTCGGTTGTTGTCTTTGCATGCACACGAGCTTGCTGCCATTGTGGTGGATCCGATGCCGAGCC
>NZ_JAQOSR010000349.1:0-2150 GCF_046718885.1 Bradyrhizobium sp. UFLA01-814
GACGCCTTCACCTCCGAGGAATGTGCCAACTACCTCAAAAATTCAGGCTATCGAACTTAATGCCATCACGCTTTAGCGCGCCGCTTCGCAGCCGGGGATGTCGAACACCGCGGTCAGGCCGCAGGGCGAGTTGAGCATCTTGCCGCCCGCATGACCGACGCCGGGCACATCCCACAGGCTGTGGTTTGGCGCGCCGCCGTCGCGGGCCTGCATCACGGCGGCATAGGAATGCCCGCGCGCGTAACGGTACGGCCCCTCGGCCTCCGCCATGCAGGATTTGTCGAGCGCGGGATGATTGGGGTTGGTGTCGAGCGTTCCGAGCAGATAGATCACGCGGCGCGCGACATAGGCCTGCTCCAGCGCAGCCGACGAAGGCTCGGCAAGATAGGGCGGGCGGTTATCCATGCCGAATTTCCAGCTGTTATAGCCGTGGCAGGTCGCCGCGATCGCGGGCTCCGGCCGCTCTTTGGTGAAATAGGCGTAGGAGGACGGATTGGCGACCACATAGCGCACGCCGATGCCCTGGCGCAGCAGCACCTGGTCGCCCTTCACCGCGATCGCATAGCGCTGCACCACCTGGCCGCCGCCGGAATGGCCGAACACGACGACCTGCTGCAGGTTCGGAAACAGCTTGCGGTCGCCGAGCTTCGCCAGGATGGCGTCGAGCGCCTCGAACGAGCTCGCCGGGCTCGGCGCGAGCGCGGGCTCGCCGCCCTGCCAGCCATAGAGGCTCCAGCGCAACGTCTCCGCCGGCAGCTTGAATGCCTCGACATCGGACTCGATCAAGAATTGCGGCGCGATCATCAGCGCATGCTCACCGGCATCGCCGGCCGCGGCCTGCGCGCTCAGCGCCGCGCGAAAATAGTCATCGGCATTGCGCAGCACCCCGTGCAGCACAAGCACGGCGCGCGTGACATCCGGCAGCGGACTGGACCAGTCGGCCGAGAGGTAGAGCGGAAAGCTCGCATTGCCGACGGCAATCCGCGCATTGGCGATCTCCTTGACCGGCTTCAGGTCGCGCTCGGTCTGTGCCTGGGTCGCGGACGCTGCGGGTACGCGCGCCGCCGCCACGACAAGCAATGCCGCGGCCGCAAGCCAGGCCCGGTGATGCATGGTTCGACTCCGTTGCTGCCGCGAGCTCGGCTGGATCATGGCGCGTCAGGCGCAGATTCACCCGTGAATTTTCGGAAAGCTTCCGGATCGCGCCTCAGGCGACGAGCCGTCCATGATTGTTGGCGGCGAGGATCGGGCGGATCAGGCGACCGAACCGCTCGGCCTCCTCGTCATGCAGATAGCCGGACAGGCAGAAGGAGTGGCAGCCGGCGTCGATGAACTGCTGCAAGGTCGCGGCGCATTGCGCGGGATCGCCGACCACCGCGATGCCGGCGCCAGGCCGCACCTTGGTGATGCCGGTCCACAGATGCGGCATCAACAGATCGCCGTAGTCGCGCGCGAGCTGCTGCACGCGCTGGTTGGCCTCCGAGCGATTGTAGAGCGTCTTCATCTCCTGCTTCTGCCGCTCGGTGGCGTGGCGCACCAGCTGGTCGGCCGCCTCCCAGGCATCCGCCTCGTTCTCGCGGCAGATCACCTGCAGCCGCATGCCGAAGCCGATCGCATCCTCGCGGTCATGCGCCCGCGCCATCCGCCGGATCTCGGCGATATTCTCCGCGATGCGCTCCGGCAGATCGCCCCAGAACAGATGAACGTCGGAATGCTTCGCCGACACCTCCCAGGCCTGCCGCGAGCCGCCGCCGAGATAGAATCTTGGAAACGGCTGCTGCAGCGGCCGCGGCCGGATGTGCGCGCCGGAGATGGTGTGAAACCTGCCCTGGAAATGCACGGGGCCGCGCGTCGTCCATAGCGCTTTCAGGATCGAGACCTCCTCCTCCATCAGCGCGTAGCGCTCTTCCTTGGGCTGACGCACGCCCTCGGCCTCGACCTCGCTCTCGTTCTGGCCGGCGATCAGATTGATGCAGATTCGCCCGCCCGACATCTGGTCGAAGGTCGAGATCATCTTTGCCATCAGCACCGGGTTGATATAGCCGGGCCTTGCTGCGATCAGCGGCTTGATCCGGCGAGAGCGTGCCGCCATGAAGGCGCCCGTGATCCATGCCTCCCAGCACACCGAGCCCACCGGGATCAGCAGATAT
>NZ_JAQOSR010000034.1:0-57873 GCF_046718885.1 Bradyrhizobium sp. UFLA01-814
CCATGGGCGTCGGCAGCGTCAGATGTGTATAAGAGACAGGGGTGGGGGTGTCGCCACAAGCGAGATTCTTCTTAGGGGGAAAGCCCCCACCCGGATCGCATCTATCGATGCGATCCGACCTACGAGCGAGCTTCGCTCGTCTCGACCCCGCAAGCGGGAGAGGTAACAAGGACTACACCTGAACCCAGGGCTTCTCGCCATGGCGTTCGGACAGCGTGAAGATCTCGACGCCGTCGGCGGTGACGCCGACCGAGTGCTCGAATTGCGCCGACAGCGAGCGGTCGCGGGTCACCGCGGTCCAGCCGTCGGACAGGATCTTCACATGCGGCTTGCCGAGATTGATCATCGGCTCGATGGTGAAGAACATGCCGGGCTTCAGCGGCGCGCCTTCGCCGGGGCGGCCGATATGGATGATGTTCGGCTCGTCGTGGAACAGGCGGCCGAGGCCGTGGCCGCAGAAGTCGCGCACCACGCTCATGCCCTGCGGCTCGACATAGCTCTGGATGGCATGGCCGATATCGCCGGTGGTGGCGCCGGGCTTGACCGCGGCGATGCCGCGCATCATCGCCTCATAGGTCACCTCGATCAGCCGCTCGGCCTTCCGCGCGATGGCGCCGATCGCATACATGCGGCTGGAGTCGCCGTACCAGCCGTCGACGATGAAGGTGACGTCGACATTGACGATGTCGCCTTCCTTCAGCGGCCGGTCGCCCGGCATGCCGTGGCAGACCACATGATTGATCGAGGTGCAGGTCGAGTAGCGATAGCCGCGATACATCAGCGTCGCCGGATAGGCGCCGTGATCGAAGGCGAACTTGCGGACGAACTCGTCGATGACCGAAGTCGGGATGCCCGGCTTGACGATGTCGGTGAGCGCGTCGAGGCATTTCGACACCAGGGCGCCCGCCTTGCGCATGCCGGCAAAGCCGCTCGGTCCGTGCAGCTTGATCTGGCCGGTCTTGCGAAGCGAGGTGTCGGTGGCGTCGATATAGCTCATGGGCGGGCTGTTTCTGCGGGCAAGGGGCTGATTTCAGGCCCTAATTTAATGATCGGCGCGCCCGGCGCAAGCCAAGCTTGGGCATGGGGACATGTCCAAACGGCTTGATTTCCGGGCACAATCCGGAACAGCGGTCACCGGTCCTGCAAAAAGATTGTGCTCGAGGGTCAGTTGGAGACCTCGACCACGCTCTCGACCGGCAGCGCGCCGCCGCGGATGCGGAGTTCCCGCACCGGGTAGGGCACCCGGATGCCCTGCTGCTTGAAGGCGTCCCACAGCGCCAGCATGACGTCGCTCTTCACATTGTCCATGCCGTCAGGGTCGGCAATCCAGAAGGTCAGCGAGAACTTCATGCCGAGCTCGGCGAATTCGGTGAGGATGCAATTCGGCGGCTTGCCTTTGAGCGCGCGGGCGTGGGCTGCGGCGGTATCGATCGCGAGCTTGCAGACCAGCCTTGGATCGGCGTCGTAGTTGACGGCGAAAGCGATCTTCACCAGCGTATTCTTGTCGGTGTAGGTCCAGTTGGTGACCTTCTGCGTCACCAGGTCCTCGTTCGGGATCAGGAACTCGCGGCCGTCGCCGGCGGCGACCGAGATGTAGCGGGTTTTCATCGCGCTGATGCGGCCCTGGCTGTCGCCGATGGTGACGAGGTCGCCCGGCTTCACCGACTTGTCGACCAGCAGGATGATACCCGAGATGAAGTTGGCGACGATCTTCTGCAGGCCGAAACCGATGCCGACGCCGACGGCGCCGGACAGCACCGCCAGCGCCGACAGATTGATCCCGACCGCGCTCAAGGCAATGGCGACCGCGACCACCATCAGGCCGATGCGAATGATCTTGACCAACAACACCTGGATCGACGGGGTCAGGTCGGTCGAGCGGGTGATCTGGCCGTCGATGAAATTGCTGGCGATATTGCTCAGCCACAGCGCCACGATCAGCAGCGCGCCGGCCTTGATCAGCAGCAGCGGCGTCAGCCGCAGACCGCCCACCACGACGGCGAACGAATCCAGAGTCTCGGCGGCCCAGTCGAGCTGGCCGATGATGCTGAGGGCGGCAACCACCCAGGCTGCGATCGAGACCAGCTTGACGATGAAGGCGTTGTCGATCACCGAGGTGACGAGGCGGATCACCAGCCAGGCCAGCGCCAGCTTGGCGGAGACCGCGATCAGATAGCTGCGGCTCGGCCAGGTCGCGTGCCACATCACGATGCGCGAGATGATCATCAGGACCGCGAACACGGCGGTGGAGGCGCTCTTCACCATCACGCGGGCGAAGTGCCGGAGCGGCAGCGGCCAGCGCATCGCCAGCGACGCCGTGTCGACCCGCGCATGAATGGCGGTATCGGCGGCGTAGGCGAGGCCCGCGGCGGCGAGGATGATGCCGAACTGCAGATAGAACCAGGGCGAGGCGACCTCGGCGCCAACCGAGCGCGCCGCCATTTGGATCGATTCCAGGACGTCCTTCAGGCTCATGTCCATCGGCAAATTCTCAACTTGCAGTGCGGGTCAGCCAAATGTGATTCGAATGCCCAGCGAGAATCCCACAAAGGCGCTCACGCGACCATCGATACAACACAGTGTGGAGGCGACCTAGGGCTGATGAGACCGGGCACATTGCCGCTCATGTCAGAAATCGGTTGGCGTCCCAGTGTGGCGACGATAAGGATGCAATTGCAAGTATTTGAGACCTCCCAAGTCCTTGAGACCTCCGAAGGCGCATGGCATCCCTCGACTCCGTCAGTATAGCGATCCTGCTCGGTGCGGTGCTGGTGATGGCCGGCATCCTGTCGAGCCTGCTGGCCTTGCGGTTCGGCGCCCCCTTGCTGCTGGTGTTCTTGCTGGTCGGCATGCTGGCGGGCGATTCCGGTCCAGGCCGGCTGCAGTTCGACGACGTCCGCACCACCTATCTGGTCGGCTCGGTGGCGCTGGCGCTGATCCTGTTCGACGGCGGATTGAAGACGCGGTTTGCCAGCATCCGCACCGTGCTGGTGCCCTCGATGGTGCTGGCGACCGCCGGCGTGCTGTTGACCGCGCTGATCACGGCGCCGGTCGCCCGCTTTGTGCTCGACCTCAACTGGACCGAGTCATTGCTGGTCGGCGCCGTCGTGGCCTCGACCGACGCGGCTGCCGTGTTCCTGCTGGTGCACACCCAGGGCCTGCGCCTGCGGCCGCGCGTCGGCGCGACGCTGGAGGCGGAATCCGGCACCAACGATCCGTTCGCGATCTTCCTCACTTTGATGCTGGTCGAGTTCATCTCGATCGGCCAGAGCTCGGCCTCGCACATCGCGCTGGAGTTCATCCAGGAGGCCGTGTTCGGCGCCATCATCGGGGTGATCGGCGGCCGGCTGGTGGTGATCGCGCTGAACTATGTGGCGCTGCCGCAGGGCCTGCATGCGCCGTTCGTCACCACCGCGGCATTGGTGATCTTCGGCGGCTCGCAGATCGTGCATGCCTCGGGATTCCTCGCGGTCTATCTCGCCGGTATCATCATCGGCAACCGGCCGACCCGCGCGCATAATTCGGTGGTGACGTTCCTCGACGCCGCGACCTGGCTGGCGCAGATCGTGATGTTCGTGCTGCTCGGCCTCTTGGTCTCGCCGCATCGCCTGCTCTCCAGCGCCGGCGGCGCCGTGCTGGTGGCGTTCGCGCTGATGCTGGTGGCGCGGCCGCTGGCGGTGCTGATCTGCCTCGCACCGTTCAAGTTCAACTGGCGCGAGAAGGTCTTCATCGCCTGGACCGGGCTGCGCGGCGCGGTCGCGATCTTCCTCGCCTCGATCCCGATGCTGGTCGGACTGTCGAAGGCCTATCTCTATTTCGACGTCGCCTTCGTCGTCGTCATCATCTCGCTGCTGCTACAGGGCTGGACGCTGGCGCCGGCGGCGCGGCGGCTGCATGTCGCGCTGCCGCGCGCCGAACGCGGCCCGCGCCGTGTCGAGCTCGATCTGCCGGGCCAGCTCGAGCAGCAGCTGGTCGGTTATCCGGTGCGGCCGAAGAGCCTGTACTTCCGCCGCGGGCTGATCCCCTCCTGGTCGAAGCCGACGCTGGTGATCCGCGACGAGCGGATCCTGACGCCGACCGAGGCCGATCCGGTCGCGCCCGGCGACTACATCTACCTGCTGGCGCCGCCGAAGCGCGCCGAGGCGCTCGATCGCTTCTTCGTCGACATGGCGCCGTCGAGCGCGCCCGATCCGCATCTGCTCGGCGACTTCATGGTGTCGGCGGAGCATACGCTCGGCGAGCTCGCCGAGATCTACGGCGTCAAGGTCGACGAGCACCAGGCCAAGCTGACGCTCGCCGACTATTTCGACGTCAATCTCGACCGCGCGCCGAAGGAAGGGGCCGAACTGGCGCTCGACGAGATCGTGCTGGTGGCGCGCAGCATCAGCGGCGGCCGCGTCAACGTGGTCGGCCTGCGGTTGCCGGAGGAAGAGGAAAAGGTCGCGCCGCAAACGCGGATGCAGATCGTCAAGCGCAAGCTCGCCGATATCTGGGCGTCGGTGGCGGGGGTCTGAGCCGCGCCGTTACGTCTTGCGCAGGAAGTTCGAATCCGGGGCGAACTTCTTGATCATGTCGGACAGCCCGTCGTCCGGCGGACCGGATGGGCCCTTGGACGCTGAGTCCGGCTTGGGCTCGCCCTTGATCTTCTGACCGGAAATCTCGGCCAGCGCCGCGAGCAGCGTCTCGTCGAGATGATCGGCAGGTGTCTTCCCAGGTGGTGCCGGCGGAGGGGCAGGCGCGACGCTACCAATCTCGGGCTCGCGTTTCGCCGGCGACGGCGCGGGCTCCAGCGCCGGCTTGGGGGTGTCCTTGGCGTCCGCCCGCCGGACGGCGGCCTCGCTGACGGCGGCGATCAGCGATGCTTCGAGATCGGCGGGCGTCTCGGCCGGCATCGGCGGCGGTGCCGCTGGCATTGGCGGCGGCGAGGCTGGCATCGGCGGCGGCTCGGCGGGTTTGGCGTCCCGGGGGGCGCGACCGAATAGCGGTTGCCGCTGGCCCGCCGCCTGCGGCCGGCTGTCGGTTGCCTCGCCGGGCTCCTTGTTGAGCTCCTTGTTAATCTCCTTGGCAGGCTTGAAGAGACCCGCACGTTCGGCGGCGATCCTGGCGGAAGCCTCCTCGACCGTGGCGAGCAGGGACGCTTCCAGCGCATCGGCGGAATTGCTCGGCGAAGTCGCCGGCTTGGTGGCAGGGGCGGCCACCGGCTTCTTCGGCTCTGGCCGAGGCGGCAACGGCGGTGGCCGAGATGCTTCGACTGGTGCGGGCGGCGTCGGGATCGGCTGACCGTCGCGGGCACGCGCGATGATGCGGTCGACGATCGCCCCCAGGCGGCCCTTGTCGGGGGCGGCCAGATAGCTCGCCGCCAGCTCGTCGACATATTGCGGGCCGTAATCGGCGAGCACATTGGCGATTTGGGCGAGGTCGGGATCGCTCTCGACCAGCCGCCGCCACGCCTCGCGATCGTAGGGCGCGTCGTTGTTCTTGTCGGGCCAGGCCACCCGGCGCGGCTGACGCTGCCCGGTATCCTGGCCTGCGACCGGGTCGAGGGTCGGCGGCTGCAGCCCGTCGCTGAGGTGAGGCGGGGTAAATCCCGAGACGCCGGCCGGCACGGCAGCATCGGCCGGACGCCGGCGCCGCTCGGCGACCTGCAGCGCGATCAGGCCGACGCCCATCAGCAGGAAGCCGAGCGCGGCCCACGAAATCGTGGCGCACAGCAGCCCGCCGATCAGCAGCAACACCCAGCCAGTCAGTCGCACAAATTCACCCTTCCCCATGCCCGATCGGACGTCCCGACGCGGGCCTAGCAGACAAGATAGGCTATCTTATGCCGACTTTCGGAAAAACGGCCAGCTACCCGCCAGCCGTCAGCACCTTGACACCGCCGAACGCGGTCACCTGGCCGCCGCGCAGCATCACGATCTGGGTGGCGAGCTGGCGCAGCTCGGCGGCGTCGTGGCTGACATAGACCATCGGGACGCCGGCTTCGTCGCGCAGCCGGACCAGGTAGGGCAGGATCTCGAGCTTGCGGCTTTCGTCGAGCGCGCCCAGCGGCTCGTCAAGCAGCAGCAGCCGCGGCTTGGACAGCAGTGCCCGGCCGAGCGCGACGCGCTGGCGCTCGCCGCCGGAGAGCTTTCCGGGACGGCGGTCGAGCAGGGCGCCGATGTCGAGCAGGTCGACGACGCGCCGGTGTTGCGCGGGATCCTCGGTGAGGCCGTTCATGCGGCGGCCGTAGTCGAGGTTCTGCCCGACGTCGAGATGCGGAAACAGCCGAGCGTCCTGGAACACGTAACCGATGCGGCGGCGCCAGGTCGGGACGTGGATGCCGGTCGCGGTATCGTCGACGGTCTCGCCGTCGATCACGATAGTGCCGCGGTCAGGACGCAACAGCCCCGCGATGGTGTTGATCAGCGAGGTCTTGCCGGAGCCGGACGCGCCGAACAGGCCGGTGACGCGGCCCTCGCTGGTGAACGAGGCCGCGAGCGAGAACTCGCCGAGCTGCTTTTTGATGTCGACGCGCAGCATGGCTAAAGCGCGATGAGATTGAGTTGAACCGTCATCGCGCTTTAGCTCCTTGTTCGAGCATGATCTCTTCGGAAAACCGCTTCACACTTTTCCGGATCATGCTCTATTGCCCATGCAGGCGCGCGGTGGCGCGACGCGCGAACACTTCAGCCGCGACCAGTGCGCCGACCGCGAGCACGATCGAGATGATCACGAGCCGCGCGGCGGCGGTGTCGCCATCCGGCGTCTGGATCAGCGAATAGATCGCCGACGAAATGGTCTGGGTCTCGCCGGGAATGTTGGAGACGAAGGTGATGGTCGCGCCGAACTCGCCGATCGCCTTGGCAAAACCGAGCACCATGCCGGCCAGCACGCCGGGCAGCGCCAGCGGCAGCGTCACCGTTGCGAACACCCGCCAGGGCGCGGCGCCGAGTGTCTCGGCCGCCTGCTCGAGGCGGCGGTCGACTGCCTCGATCGAGAGACGGATCGGCCGCACCAGAAGCGGAAACGACATCACGCCGCAGGCGAGCGCAGCGCCGGTCCAGCGGAACGCGAACACGATGCCGAGATGGTCGGCCAGCCAGCCGCCGACCAGGCCGCGCTTGCCGAAGGTCAGCAGCAGCAGATAGCCCGTGACGACGGGCGGCAGCACCAGCGGCAGATGCACGGCGGCATCGAGCAGCGACTTGCCCCAGAAATCGCGCCGCGCCAACAGCCAGGCGAGCGCTACCCCGAACGGAGTCGCCACCAGTGTTGCGATGACGGCGACCCGCAGCGACAGCAGGATCGCCGTCCATTCGGCCGGCGAGATCTCGAACACTAGCGTCTGTTCCCGAAGTTCGTATGCAAGTGCGGCTCCTCAGTTACGAACTTCGGGAACAGACACTAGTAAGAGTCAATAGGCCAGTGCCGCTGGTCGATTTGACGTTCCTCACGGTGCGTGCGGCCATCACTGGAGGAACGTCAAATCGGCGGCGCTGGGCTTACGTCGTCGGGCTGATCAGGAACTTGAAGCCGTACTTCTCGAGGATCGTCTTCGCCGTCGAGGAGCGCAGGAAGGCGAGATACTCGGCGGTCTCGCCCTTCGCGGTCGTGGTCGCCGCGACCGGATAGATGATGGCCGGATGGGTGTCGGCCGGGAAGGTGCCCACGATCTTGACGCCCGGCTCGACCTTGGCGTCGGTCGAGTAGACGATGCCGAGCACGGCTTCGCCGCGGGCCACCAGCGTCAATGCGGCGCGGACGCTCTCGGCCATCGCGAATTTTGGCTCGGCCGCCTGCCAGGCGCCGAGCTTCTCCAGCGCGGCCTTGGCGTATTTGCCGACCGGCACCGCCTTGACGTCGCCGGTTGCGATCCTGCCGTCGCCGGCGAGCTTGGCGAGATCGAAGCCGGGTCCGATGTTGACGTTGTCGATCTTGGAATCCTTCGGCGCGATCAGCACGATCGAGTTGCCGAGCAGGTTCACCCGCGTCTGCTCATTGATGTTCTTCTGCTTGATCGCATAGTCCATCCAGTCGGTATCGGCGGAGACGAACACGTCGGCCGGCGCGCCCTGCTCGATCTGTTTTGCCAGTGCCGAACTCGCGGCATAGCTGGCGGTGATCTTGACGCCGGTCTTGGCGGTATAGGCTGCATCGATGTCGTCGAGCGCGTTCTTCATCGAGGCGGCGGCAAAGACGGTGAGCGTCTTGTCCTCCGCGCTCGCGGGCGAATGCAGCGCGCCGAGCAGGATGACGAAGGCGGTGAAAAGTCCGGCAAGCCTTGAAATTGAAAGTCGTGACATGGAAAGCGCTCCGTGCGAGTTCACGCGCGAACGGGCGCGCAAATCAGGCGTTGGGTGAGGTCTGGCCTGCGACGGACGGAAGCGCTGTTCCGCTGGTCCCCGACGGACTTACGGTCCTCAGGAATATCGCACTGCAAACATAGCAGACTGAGGCTTGCGGTAAAGGCGACCCTTTGACTAACGGATCGTCCTATTCATCCGACGGCTGGATCGCGACCGACAGCGAGTTCTCTTTTGAGCCGCTGACCTGCAGCACGAAGGGGCTGGCGGCGAGGTCATATTTCACGGTCTTGCGGATACCGTCGCAATCGGTCGCGCCGCTGAACGCCTTCGGCTTCAGGAAATGCCCGTCCTGCACCAGGTCGACCCAGGCCCCGGCCGACAGGCTGACGGTATAGATCCCGGCCTTCGGCGCGGCCTTGAAGCTGGTGAAGCCGGCGAAGGTGCCTTCCTTCGGCGCGCGCTCCGGCGGGCTCGGCAATTTGGCGTCGCCGGGGGCCACCAGCGCCAGCGTGATCGCGGTCGCCGGCAGCGCGGTCTGCTCGCTTCCCGATACGACCTTGGCACGATCGGGCGCGGTCAGCGCGGCGCGTGCGCGCTCGATCGACCATTTGAACTTGTCGCAGCCGCTCGGCTCCTCCGCCGCGAAAGCGGGAGCCGAGACGAGCAGCAGCGATGCGGCGAGGAGCGATTTGCGCATGTCTGGTCCATTCATGATGACGGATGAATAGATCAGCGGCCCCGATCCATCGCCCGAACGCGCTTACGGCGCGACGGCACGAGATCATATCGCAGTTCGAGCCGGCCGGCATAGCCGCCTGACGAAGATGTTATTGCCCTGGCAGCTGCTGTTTGGCGTCGGGGGCGTTCAGCACCGTCCTGCAGTCGGCCGGCATCTGCGCCAGCGTCATCGGCGGGCGGGGTTTCGGCGGCTTCGGCGGCGGCTTCGGGTGCAGCACCGAATCCTTGAACCAGAAGGCGAGATCGGACGCCTTGCAGCCTTCGCCCTCCGCTTGCGGCTTCTGTCCCTCGCAGCCAGGGCTGCCGGGCGGACATCGCATGCGAATGTGGAAGTGGTAGTCGTGGCCCCACCACGGCCGGATCTTCGACAGCCAGCCGCGATCGCCCTTGGCCTCGCGGCACAGCGCCTTCTTGATCGCGGGATTGACGAAGATGCGCTGCACCGCCGGCTCCCGCGCCGCGTCGCGGATGACCAGCACATGGCCCGGCGTGAAGACGCGTGGATCGATGTCGAGCCGGTCGTCGCGCACCATCATCACCGCCGACATCTCCTCGCGGTCCTCGCGCGACAATTTGCGATCGGGCATCGGCGTCAGCCAGATATCGGCGTCGAGTCCGATCTGGTGGCTGGCGTGACCGGAGAGCGCGGGGCCGCCGCGCGGCTGGCCGATATCGCCGACCAGGATACCCGGCCAGCCGGCGTCCTTGTGCGCGTTGGCCGCCAGCCGCTTCAGCAGCGCGACCATGTTGGGGTGACCCCAGTAGCGGTTGCGCGACAACCGCATCACCTGCCAGGTGTCACCGTTGAGCGGCATCTGCGCGGCGCCGGCGAGACAACCCTTGGTGTAGCCGCCAATCGACCGGGTCGGCAGCGCCGCCGGCAAAACCTTGCGCGCGAACAGCTGCTTCGCCCCGATCTTTGGATCGTCAGGGTTGGCGAGCGGCGGCAGCGGCTGCGGATTGAGCGAGCCCCTGTCCTGCGCCCGCGCGGAGATGGTGCAGGCGACGAGGGCTAAGATCAGGAGTGGGAACAGACGCAGGCGGGGTGTCATTCGGATCACTCTGTCGGCGCAAGGCTAGCATGGATTCGGAGCAGGCGGACCGCGCTTTCATCCCATTCGCTTGATCGCCCACGGGGTGGATTAAGATTACCCGCGGCTTCCAGGCTCCGATGTGAGCCACGCCACTTTACAAGCGCACGTTGTGGGCGACATCATGTCCGCAATAATTTCAGGGTAGGCGTTATTGTGACAAGCGTATCGTGCGTACGGCCGGCATTTGCCGCCGCGATAGCTGCGTCGATATTGGCGCTCTCCCCGGCGCGGGCCGACGTCGTCGTTCACATCGATAAATCATCGCAGCGCATGGCGGTCAGCGTCGACGGCGCGAGACGCTACAACTGGCCGGTGTCGACCGGCCGCCGCGGCTATGGCACGCCGAGTGGAGTGTTCCGCCCGCAGATGCTGGCGCGCCGCTGGTACTCGAAGAAGTACTATAACTCGCCGATGCCGCATTCGATCTTCTTCCATGGCGGGTTTGCCATTCATGGAACATACGAACTCACGCGCCTTGGCGGGCCGGCCTCGCATGGCTGCGTGCGCCTGCATCCCTCGCACGCCGCAATGCTCTATGGATTGGTCGAGCGCAATGGCCGCGGCGGCACGCGGATCGAGATCACCAACTAAGGTACGATTCGGCAAAAATGCGAAGGCTGAAGCGCACCGCGGCTTAACCGCACGATAACCCTGCCGCACGCTGACAAACATTGGTGCGCTTGAAGCGTCTTCGGCGCATTCATTGTGCAATCGCGCGCCGGTTTACGCTTCCTTCACCAAGCGCAGGCGCTTCCATGCTGCGATTCTGTGCCGTGCGCCGCTGGCGCGCCGCAAGCAAACTCACGCCCGGCGTGAATTCGCCTGCAAAGCAGGCATGCAAGGCTTCTCAGGCAGCGCAGCTACTCGCCAAGAGATACCAATTTTTCAGAGACTTATCGCAGATATATCGCCGAACTGGAATGCGCGTGGGGCGTGCGATACCGATGATGCGGCCGAAGAAAAACACCAAGAAACCGAACCAGGCCAAACTGTCCCGTCCTCGGGGCCGTCGGCCCACACCGATGCCGAAAGTGTCGGGCAGATCGCGCCGCCCCGCGGTCGAGATCGGCGAACTGGTGCGCCAGCGCGCGCAGGCCGAGGCCGCGATCGCCGAGGCGCGCAAATCCAACGCGCGGCTGCGTGAGGCGATCGACATCCTGCCGCAGGGCATCGTGTTCCTCGACCCCGAAGGCCGCTACACGCTCTGGAACAAGAAATACTCGGAAATCTACAAGCGCAGCTCCGATCTGTTCGAGCACGGTGCGCGCCTGGAAGACACCATCCGCGTCGGCGTCGCGCGCGGCGACTATCCCGAGGCTGCCGGCCGCGAGGAGGCGTGGATCGCCGAGCGGCTCAGGAAGATGTACCAGCCGGGCGAGCGGCACGAGCAGGTGCTGGCCGACGGCCGTGTGGTGCTGATCGAGGAGCGGCTGACCTCGGATGGCGGCATCGTCGGCCTGCGCGTCGACATCACCGAACTGAAGCAGCGCGAGGCGTCGTTCCGCCTGCTGTTCGACGGCAATCCGGTGCCGATGATCCTGTGCGCGCTCGACGGCGAGCGGATCCTCGCGGTCAACGACGCCGCGATCGCGCATTACGGCTACGTCCGCGCCGAATTCGAGCGGATGACGATCAGGAGCCTGCAGGCGTTCGATGCCGAGCTGCCCTGGGCGGCGGGTCGCAGCAGCGACGAGCAGGCGGCGCGGACCTGGAAGCATGTGCGCGCCGACGGCACGCTGATCGACCTTGCGATCTATTCGCGCCAGCTGATGCATGGCGACCAGCCGGCGATGCTGCTCGCGCTGATGGACATCACGGAACGCAAGCGCGCCGAGGCGCGGCTCGCCTTCATGGCCCAGCACGACAGCCTGACCGGCCTGCCCAACCGCAATCTGCTGCGCCAGCAAATGGACGAGATGCTGCAGCACACCCGCCGCTCAACCGACAAGGTCGCGGTGCTGATGCTGGGTCTCGACAATTTCAAGGCGGTCAACGAGACGCTCGGTCACGGCATCGGAGACAAGCTGCTGCGCGCGGTCGCAAAGCGCCTGCGCTCGACGCTGCGCGAGGAAGACGCGCTGGCCCGTCTCAACTCCGATGAGTTCACCATCGTGCAGGGCGGCGTGATGCGGCCCGAGGACGCGGTGCTGCTGGCGCGGCGGATCTTGGACGCGATCGGCGAGCCCTATCTGCTCGAGGGGCATTCGGTGGTGATCGGCGCCAGCATCGGGATCGCGATGTCGCCCGGCGACGGCGAGGATTCCGAAAAGCTCCTGAAGAGCGCCGACATGGCCTTGTCGCGCGCCAAGAGCGAATTCCGCGGCACCTTCTCCTTCTTCGAGGCGGAGATGGACGCGCGCGCCCAAAGCCGCCGCAAGATCGAGATCGACCTGCGCGATGCGATACAGAACGAAGGCCTGCGGCCCTATTACCAGCCGCTGGTCGATCTTGCGACCGGGCGCATCACCGGCTTCGAGGCGCTGGTGCGCTGGCCGCATCCGGAGCGCGGCATGATCTCGCCGGGCGAGTTCATCCCGGTGGCCGAGGAGACCGGGTTGATCAATCCGCTGGGCGCGCTGATGCTGCATCGCGCCTGCATGGACGCGGCGCAATGGCCTGACGACGTGCGCGTCGCGGTCAATCTGTCGCCGCTGCAATTCCGTACCGGCAATCTGCTGGCGCTGGTCACCGACGCGCTGCGGCAATCCGGCCTGCCGGCGCGGCGGCTCGAGCTCGAGATCACCGAGACGCTGCTGCTCGAGAAGAGCAGCCAGGTTTTGGCGACGCTGCATGCGCTGCGGGCGCTCGGGGTGCGGATGTCGATGGACGATTTCGGCACCGGCTATTCGAGTCTCAGCTATCTGCGCAGCTTTCCGTTCGACAAGATCAAGATCGACCAGTCCTTCGTGCGCGACCTCGGCGCGAACCCGGACGCGCAGGCGATCGTGCGTTCGATCGTCAGTCTCGGCATCGGGCTCGGCGTCACCATCACCGCCGAGGGCGTCGAGACCGAGGCGGAGTTGAGCTGCCTGCGCGCCGAAGGCTGCCACGAGGGCCAGGGCTTCTTGTTCAGCCGCGCCCGGCCGAACGCCGAGGTCATCAGACTCTTGAAGGCGCAGCGCGTCGCCGCGGCGCTGGTGGCGTAGTGGAGCCTACGAGGCTTTCTTGTTCAGATGATAAGTCAGCGCCAGCGCCACGCAGTGGCGCAGCGCGGGCTCCGGCAGCTTGCCCGCGACATCGAGCAGGATCGCGCGGTTGCCGCTGTAGCTGAGCTCGGGATAGAGCTCGCGAAAGGTCTCGACCAGATTGGTCTGGCAGTGGAAGTAGATCGCGACCCGGTCGGCGGCCGGCTTCAGCTGATCGATCCGGACCGTGCTGCCGCTGCCGGTCTCCGGCGTGAGGTAGCTCGGCTGGCCCCATTTCAACGTTTCTTCCAGCGCGCCGACGCCTTTGGTCGCCTTCGCGGTCTCGAAGATCAGGCGCCGCAGCGCCAGCAGCTTGGCCTTGACCGAGGCAGGGTAGGCGTCGAACAGCGCAGCTGCCGGTTTCGCGTGCGAACGTGATGCCGCCTTGCTGGTCGATGTTGCCGGCTTGCGCATGGTGGGCTCCGCGAGGAGGACGTATCCACGTCTATCTACCACAGCGCTTTGAAGGTCATATAGACCGCCATCAGCGTGACGAAGACGATCATCGCGCGACGCAACCGCGCGCGGTCGATGCGGTTGGCGGCGCGGGCGCCGAGATCGGTGCCGGCCAGCAGGCCGGCGATCACGCCCGCGAGCACCGGCCATGATGCGAGCGAGCCCTCGCTCCAATAGATCCAGGCCGAGGGGATCGTGGTCGGGATCAGCGACATCACGAGGCTTGCCATCTGCGCCTGATGCTGCGGCATGCCGAGCACGGCGCTCAGTCCGACCACGGTCGCCAGTCCGCCGCCGATGCCGAGAAAGCCCGACGACAGGCCGGCGAGCAGCCCGACAATGAGCAGCGCCGGCCAGGATATGTCGCGCGCTGTGCCTTTGCCGTCATGCTTCGCCTCGTCGCGTCCGCCGCGCAGGATCAGCATCGCGTCGAGCACGACGAGATAGGCCACATAGGTCCAGCGCAGTGCGGGCTCGGCGACATGGTTGGCGGCGAGCGCGCCGGCCGCGCCGCCGGCGACGAAGCCGACTGTCAGCAGCGCGATCCAGCGCAATGGCGTGCGGTTGCCGCTTTGCCAATAGCGCCTGATCCCGGTGAGGCTGGTCGGCGGCACTTGCGCGACCAGCGAGATGCCCTGCGCGACATGCTGCCCGGCGCCGAGCAGCAGCACCGAGAACACGACCAGTCCGCCGCCGGGGCTGACGCCGAGCAGCCCGGCGGTCAGACCGCCGGCGAGGCCCGTGGCGATGCCGGCGAGGAGGTCGTGGACGATCACCGCATCCCCCGTCAGCGCCTGGCGGCAAGGCCGGCGAGGAAGATGTCGAAGGCGTGCATCGCCTCCGCGGTCGAGACGGTCTCGCCCCACAGCCGTTGCAGCACGATACCCTGGAACATCGCGACCATCGCCCGCGCCGCACCGCGCGGCTGTACGTGAGGATCGATCGCGCCGCTCTTCTGGCCGCGTCGCAGCAGGTCCACGATCAGGGCGATCGGCTGACGGATACCGCTCACCACCTGGTCGCGGACGACGTCGTCGCGCAGCGCCTCCGCCCAGAGCTGCAGCGCGACGCGGCGGGCGCGCAGGCCTTCTTCCTTCTGCAGGTCGCCGAGAAAGCCGCGGGCGATCGACCGCAGGCTCTGCAACACATCGTCCGATGGATCCTTGAGCGCCAGCAGCGCGCTGTCGCGGCCATGGCGGCTTTCGCCGATCGCCTGGATCAGCTCCTCCTTGCCGGTGAAATGCCCGTAGATGCAGCCGGCGCTGAGCCCGGATTGCTTGATCACGTCCTGGATCGTGGTCTGGTGAAATCCCTGGCGGGCAAAGCAGATCTCGGCGGCCTGCAGGATCTCCTCGCGGCGGATCGCGAGCGTTTCGGGTTTCACCTTCGGCATTGTCGGCTCCTTGTCAGGTCGCGGCCGGCCGATGCGGCGGGCTTGACGATCATTCGC
Organism: Bradyrhizobium sp. UFLA01-814; assembly: GCF_046718885.1. Lineage (NCBI taxonomy): Bacteria > Pseudomonadati > Pseudomonadota > Alphaproteobacteria > Hyphomicrobiales > Nitrobacteraceae > Bradyrhizobium > Bradyrhizobium sp. UFLA01-814. Next base: position 15,209 of record NZ_JAQOSR010000034.1, read on the forward strand.
CGTCATTATAAAGAACAAATATTCGTTTTGTAAAGAGGGAGGCTATCGGCATGATCGGCTTTGCAAAGCTTCTGTGGCATCCGGGCGCAGGCGAGATCGCCCAAGTCGAGCTGCCGTCGACCGGCGCGCGGATCGCGTTCCTGCTCGCGTCCTTCGTGATCGTGCTGCTGTTCGAGGCTGCGTTTCCGCTGTTCAGCTATGCGCGCGGTGACCGGCTGCGCAATATTGGCCGTAACGCCGCCATCACCGTGATCTTTGTCGGCGTGAACCTGCTGCTCAGCCCGCTGTCGCCGCTGGCCGCGCAATGGACGCTGGATGCGAAATTCGGCCTGTCGCACTGGCTCGGCCTGTCACCCCTGAACCAGCTCCTGCTCGGCATCATCGGGCTCGACCTGTTCGCCTATTTCGCCCACGTCTCGATGCACAAGCTCGGCTGGATGTGGCGCTTCCACCGCATGCACCATGCCGATCGCTTCGTCGACGTCACGACGGCGTTCCGCGAGCATCCCGGCGAGACGCTGTGGCGGATCGGCTGGCACATCGCCGGCGTGGTCGTGTTCGGAACGCCGGCCTGGGTGCTGGTCACCTATCTGACGTTGTCGGCGCTGAACGCCCAGTTCGAGCACGCCAACATCCGCCTGCCCGAGCGGCTCGACCGCTGGCTGCGGCTCGTCTTCGTAACGCCCAACATGCACAAGATGCATCATTCGCGTCATCAGCCGGAGACCGACAGCAATTATTCGAACCTGCTCTCGATCTGGGACCGGCTCGGCGGCACCTATAATCGCGGTCCGCGCTTCGCGGAGCTGCGTTACGGCCTCGACGGCTTCGATGATCCCGAGAAGCAGTCGCTGCGCGGACTGCTGAAGATGCCGTTCATGCGCGATTGGGGGCGGGCTGGGGCAGGGCCGGACAAGACGGATCGATCCGTTCCGCCGCCCATGTTGCCGTGGCCATGATCGCGGCCTAGTCCTGCCGCGTCATAGCTCCGAGGCGTATGCTTTCTGTCCCGTCATCCTGAGGAGCCGCGTAGCGGCGTCTCGAAGGATGGATCGGCCCCGCTGGTGGCCGTCGACCCTTCGAGGGCCGCTGAAGAAGCGGCCACCTCCAGCGACAAAGGCGAAGCCTTTGCGCGGGGGTGACGGATGACGGGTATTGTGCCTATGACACAGTAAGATTACGCCGCGTTGCGCAGTCCGGCGAGGAAGGTGTCGACGCTGTGCGACAGCGCGGCGGCGTGATCGCCGAGCTGGCCGGACGTATCCAGCACATTGCCGGTGAGGGCCCGCGACTGGCCGGCGGCCTCGCTCGCGCCCGCGATATTGGCGGAGACCTCGACGGTCCCGGTGGACGCCTGCTGCACGCTGCGGGCAATCTCGCGCGTCGCCGAGTCCTGCTGCTCGACGGCGGCCGCGATCGCGGTGGCGATACCCGAGATCTCGCGGATGGTGCCGCTGATGTCGCCGATCGCGCTGACGCAGTTGCCGGTGGCGGACTGGATCGCGCCGACCTGGCCGGCGATCTCCTCGGTCGCCTTCGCGGTCTGGCTCGCCAGGTCCTTCACCTCGGCGGCGACCACGGCAAAGCCGCGACCGGCCTCGCCGGCGCGCGCGGCCTCGATGGTTGCGTTGAGGGCCAGCAGGTTGGTCTGGCTCGCGATCGCACTGATCAGGCGCAGCACGTCGCCGATCTTCTCCGCCGATGCGGCGAGGCTCGTCACCATCTCGGTGGTCTCCATGGCCTTGGTCACGGCGCTGTCGGCGACGCGGCTGGAATGGGTGACCTGGCGGCCGATCTCGGTGATCGAGGACGCCAGCTCCTCGGTCGCGGCCGCGACCGCGTTGACGCTGGTGGATGCTTCCTCGGACGCGGCGGCTGCCGCCGAGGTCCGTTCGGAGGCACCGTTGACGCTGGCCGTGATCTCGTTGGCGACGCGCTGCATGTCGCCCGAGGACCGTGCGACGGCGGCGACCATGCCCTTGACGTCGGCTTCGAAACGATCGGCCATCTGCCGCTGCAATGCCTGCTTGTCGGCCTCCGCCTTCACCTTGTCGGCCTCCTGCGCCTCGCGCAGCGAGGAGGTTTCGACCATGCTGCGGCGGAACACGTCGACCGCCTTCGCCATCGTGCCGAGCTCGTCGCGGCGCTCGCTGCCGGGTATCGTGACGCTGGTGTCGCCGCTGGACAGGCGGTTCATGACAGCGGTGATCGCGGTGAGCGGCCGTGATAGGCCGCGGCCGAGCAGGAACGCGAGCAGCACGGCTGCGGCCAGGATCGCCACTGTGCCGAGGATCAGATTGCGCTGCGCGCTCGCCGCGGCGGCTTCATAGTCGCTGGTGTCCTTGACGATCTCGAGCACGGCGACCGGCTCGCCGGCATAGTTCTTGATCTGGCCGAGATAGAGCTCCACCGCATGGCCGTCGAGAACAGCGTCGCGCAGCAGCGCCGCACCGTTCATGACCCGCTTGAGCTCGTCGGGGGTCGCGACCACGGTATCGCCGAAGGTCGAGGACAGCCGCTTGAAGCTCTGGCCGTCGTAGGAATGCACGGCGAGGTCGATGCCGAAGCGCCTCTTGGCGCGGTCGACGAATTCCTTGCCGAAGGCGGCGCCGACGTCGACATTGGCCAGCGTCTTGCCCTCGTGCATGATCGGGGTCATGCCGAAGATCGAAAGCGCTTCGCGGCCGGGCTCGACGCCGACGATCGGCTTGCCGGTCCTGTTCGATTCCACCACCGTGGTCCGCCGCGTCGAGGCGTCGTCGCCGAAGGTCTTCGGCGCGTGGACCCGGTAGAAGCTGGTCGCCGGGGGCTGCCAGAACGAGATCAGCGGGATGCCCTGCGCCTTCATCGACGCCCAGGAGGCGCCGAGCAGCTTTCCGAGGCCGTCGCGGTCGCCCTTGGCGATGGCATCTTCGACCGGCGGCAGGGCAGCGATGACCGCCGAGACCGCGAGCGCGGCGCGGCCTTCATAGTCGATCGCTGCGATCACGCTGTCATATTGCAGCTTGAGTTGCTGATCGAGCGCGAGCCGCGTCAGCGCCCGCTGCTGGCTGATGGAGAAGCCGCCGAGGATGGCGCAGGCGACTGCGACGGTCAGCGAAATCGCCAGAATCAGGCGGGCGGCAATCGATCGAAGCGTGAACATGGGACCAGCGGAACTCCAGGCATTAGCGCCGTCCGCAAACTCCCAGAAAAAGCTTAACAACCGGATGTTGCGCCGCCGGTATTCGTGCCGCGACCATTGCCGCCGGTGCTACTTTCGTACCATGCAGCTCAATCGAGATCAGGTTGGGCTCGAAGCCGACCTTGCCGCTTGTGGGCCGACGCTAATCTCCCCGGACGAAAAGGCTTAAACAGTAACCCGCCAAACAAGAGCGCGGAAAACCGAGAGCCATTGATAGGCGACGCGGCTATTCGTGTTAATGTCGGAAAATGAGATGGATGCGGTACTGGCTTTTTCAGCTCGCAATCACGCTTGGTTTCACGGTGGCATCCGCAGCGCTGTACTTCGCCGTTGGAAGGGGTGCAAGCATCGTCATTATGTTCATGGGTTTTTCGTTGGTCTTGGCGCTTTGCTTGGCCTTGACCGGCATTTTGCTCGGCGTACGTCAGCTCTTGCGAGGACGAAAAACCTCGAAGGTCTGGGAGCGCTGAGACACACAGCCGCATCAAGAGCTTTAGCGTCGTAGGATGGGTGGAGCGAAGCGATACCCATCAACCTTTATCCGCGCGGAGGGATGATGGGTATCGCTGCGCTCCACCCATCCTACAGACTGCGTTGGTGATTGGGTGATCCATTCAGGCTGGTCACCTTTTTGAAACGTGTCACGCCGCGCAAGGCTGTTCTGCTTCTGGCCCAAAACCGGGATGCCGTATCTGACTTGATCGCGCTTCAGCGCGCCGTCGGCGGAGCGCCGAGATTGCCCGCCAGGATCGCCTTGCCGGCGTCCTCATACTGGGTGTCGCGCGCCTGGATCTGCTGCGCGATCGCGTGCATGTCGCGAAACCGTCGCTCGAACGGATTCTTGGCGAACACCGCCGTCGCCCCCGCCATGTGATAGGCGATGTCGACCACCGAGGCGGACTGGTGGATGGTCCAGGTCGAGGCGATGCGGATCGCGACGCGGTGCGCCTCGGTGATGGGATCGCCGCGGACGAGATCGCTCCAGACGTCGTGGGCCGTCGCGTACAGATAGGCGCGCGCGGCGCGCAGGCTCGCTTCGGTGCGGCCGATCTGGCCCTGCACGGCGTTGTTGTCGCGCATCGCCTTGAGGCCCTGCGGGGTCTTGCCGCGGGCAAGCTCGCTCGCCGCATCCAGCATGGCGCGGGCGACGCCGAGCGAGGTGGCGGCAAAGCCCATGCTGAACACCATGTTGGTGGAGAGCTTGTAGAGCGGCCCCGGCTCGCGGCACGCGGCGGGATCGTCGCGCAGCGCGGCGAATTTTTCCGGAATGAAGAGGTTGTCGACCGAATAGGAATCGGTGCCGGTGCCCTTCAGGCCGATCACGTCCCAGACGTCATACATTGTCGCTGACGACATCGGGAACAGGATGGTCCGGATCTCCGGCGAACCGTCGGCCTTCCTGCGCGGTGAACCGTCGGCCTCGACGATTCGGACATGGGCGCCGAGCCAGCTCGCCTGCCGCGAGCCCGAGGCGAAATCCCAGCGCGCACTGGCGCGATAGCCGCCGGGCTCGGCACGGACCTCATGGGCGATCGCGCCCCAGGCGAGGATGCCGGGTGCGGTGTTGAAGATCTCGTGGGCCACGTCGGGCTCGAGATAGGCCGCGGTCATGGCGCAGACGCTGCACTGGCCGAGGCACCACGCCGTGGATGCATCGGCCTTGGCGATCTCCTCCTGCATCTGCATGAAGGCGTCCAGCGTCGCCTCGGCGCCGCCAAGACGCTTCGGCAGCAGCGCGCGATAGAGCCCGTTCTCGACCAGGGCCGCGGTGACCGATGGCGTCAGCCGCCGTGTCCGTTCGATCTCGTCGGCTTCGCTTGTGATCAGCGGCGCCAGCGCGCGCGCCCGCTCGACAAGGTCGAATCCCTGCGGCTTGTTCATGCGTGTCCTCGGCGCCTTCTGTCATTCTTGTTGGGCAGGCCAGGCGATGGTGGCTCATCCGGCAGAAGAGGGCAAGGCGGGACGGCGCCGATGCAGATCAGCTATCCATCCGTTATGCCGGTGCGCGCGAGCGTGACGAATGCGTCCGCGCTCAGGCGGCGGCGCGGCCGAGATCGAGCGACGGCTGGCGCTTGGTCGAAAAACTCAACGCCACCGCAACCGCGGCGAGACCGATCGCGAAGGAACCGGCGTGCAGCCACGTATAGCCGTGGAACGTGTCGAACACGTAACCGCCGGCCCACGGCCCGAGCGCCATGCCGAGGCTCGCGAAGGCGGACACCGCGCCGAACACCGTGCCCATGATGCGCGCGCCGAAGAACTCGCGCACCAGCACGGCGTAGAGCGGCATCACGCCGCCATAGGCGAGGCCGAACACGACAGACAGCGCGTAGAATTCGCCGAGCTGCGCGATCGCGAGATAGGTCGCGATCGACAGCGCCTGCACGAGCAGGCCGCCGACCAGGACCGGCTTGGCGCCGAGCCGGTCGGCGAGCACGCCGAGCAGCAGCCGGCCGCCGAGCCCGGAGAAGCCGGCGAGGCTGTAGACCGTGACCGCGGTGAGCGGCGCGATGCCGCACACCATGGCGTAGGACACCATGTGGAAGATCGGTCCCGAATGCGCCGCGCAGCAGGCGAAATGCGCCAGTGCCAGCGTGATGAATTGCGGCGTGCGCAGCGCCTGCGCCGCGGTCCATTCGGTTTGCGGCACATTCGCGGCGGTCGGGATTGCGACGTCCGTTCCCTGCGGCGCCGGGCGCACCAGGAACGATGCGGGGATCAGCAGCGCCCATGCGGCGATGCCGATGACGAGCATCGCGAAGCGCCAGTCATAGGCCGTGATCAGCCAGCTCGCGGACGGCGCCACGGTCAGCGGCGACACGCCCATGCCGGCCGACACCAGCGCGACCGCGAGGCTGCGATGCTTGTCGATCCAGGCGCTGGCGAGCGCCATCATCGGCGCATAGAAGCTGCCGGCGGCGATTCCGATCAGCACGCCGAAGCAGAGCTGGAATTGCCACAGGCTCTGCGCCTGGCTCGCCGTCACGAGGCCAAGCCCGAGCAGCACGCTGCCCGCCAGCACCACGACGCGGGTGCCGAAGCGGTCGGACAGCGCGCCCCAGGCGAACGCCGCAAAACCCATGCAGAGGAAATCCAGCGTCGCCGCCGCCGAGATGCCGGCGCGCGACCAGCCCATCGCATCCGAGATCGGTTGCAGGAACACCGCGAGCGACAGCATGGTGCCGAAGCCGACGCAGGTCATCAGCGCGCCCGCGCCGACGACGACCCAGCCATAATCGAACCGAGCGGCCTTGCTCATGCGTTTCCCCGGCGCTGTTGTTTGTTGTGGTGCGCGCAGGGAGGATGGTGGCCTATCCGAGGCCCAGGGGCAACATGACGGGCAACATGCCTCTCATTCCGGGATCAGCGGATTGTGAGTTGCGTGCGCAGGATGTCGCAGCGAGGCGCGGCTAGAGCCATTTCCGTTCCGATCGAATCGGAACGGGGCTCTAGATTCTTGCTTTGACGGTTTTCTTCACGCGAACCGGGAGCCACTTCGCTCGAAAACGCTCTACCCGCATTGCCAGGCCCGCCCGATCGGCGTCCAGGTCCAGCATGGACCAAAACTGCCGCCATTGTAGCGGCCGCGATAGAATCCCGGCCGGCCGAAATAGTACCAATCGCCGCCGTACCAGTATTGCGGCGAATAGTCCGGGTAGCCGCGGGCGGCGCCGCGCGGGCCGAACACCGGAATCGTTTGGTTCGGCGGCTGCCGGTAGCCGGGCAGGAAGCCATAGCCGTGCCAACGAGTGCTGCCGTGCCGCTTCTTCGAGGAGGCGGCCGAGCTCAGGTCCGGCTGCAGCAAGGCGAGGATGACGACAAGGAGGAACAGGATGCGCAACATGATCGCAGTCTAGTCGGAGCGCGATGCAGTGGCGATTCAAATCATGGTGCGTCTTGTTGCTGGGACAAGAATGCGCAACACTCGCGCCGGCGGCGTCGCCTCAGCTATCCACCTTGAGTGCGGCGATGAAAGCTTCCTGCGGGATGTCGACCTTGCCGAACTGCCGCATCTTCTTCTTGCCTTCCTTCTGCTTCTCCAGAAGCTTGCGTTTGCGCGTGATGTCGCCGCCGTAGCACTTCGCGGTCACGTCCTTGCGCAGCGCGCGGACGGTTTCGCGCGCGATCACCTTGCCGCCGATCGCCGCCTGGATCGGGATCTGGAACATGTGCGGCGGGATCAGCTCCTTCATCTTCTCGACCATGGCGCGGCCGCGGCCTTCGGCGCGGGTGCGATGCACCAGCATCGACAGCGCGTCGACCGGCTCGGCGTTGACCAGGATCTGCATCTTGACCAGATCGGCCGGCTTGTAGTCGGTCAGGTGATAGTCGAACGAGGCGTAGCCCTTGGAGACCGACTTCAGGCGATCGTAGAAGTCGAACACCACCTCGTTGAGCGGCAGGTCGTATTTCACCATCGCGCGGGAGCCGACATAAGTGAGCTCCTTCTGCGAGCCGCGGCGGTCCTGGCACAGCTTCAAGACGCTGCCGAGATACTCGTCGGGGGTGAGGATCGTGGCCTCGATCCACGGCTCCTCGATCTCGGCGATCTTGACCACGTCGGGCATGTCGACCGGGTTGTGGATCTCGAGCTCGGTGCCGTCGGTCAGCTTCATCTTGTAGATCACGCTCGGCGCGGTCGCGATCAGATTGAGGTCGAATTCGCGCGACAGCCGCTCCTGGATGATTTCCAGATGCAGCAGGCCGAGGAAGCCGCAGCGGAAGCCGAAGCCGAGCGCGGCGGAGGTTTCCATCTCGTAGGAGAAGCTGGCGTCGTTCAGCCGCAGCTTGCCCATCGCCGCGCGGAGCGTTTCGAAGTCGTTGGCGTCGACCGGGAACAGGCCGCAGAACACGACCGGAATCGCCGGCTTGAAGCCCGGCAGCATCTCGCTGATCGGCTTCCTGTCATCGGTGATGGTGTCGCCGACGCGGGTGTCGGCGACTTCCTTGATCGCCGCGGTGATGAAGCCGATCTCGCCGGGGCCGAGCTCGTCGACCTGCTCCATCTTCGGCGTGAAGAAGCCGACGCGCTCGATATCGTAGGCCGCGCCGGTGCCCATCATGCGGATGCGGCTTCCCTTCTTCATCACGCCGTCGACGACGCGGATCAGCACGACCACGCCGAGATAGACGTCGTACCAGCTGTCGACCAGCAGCGCCTTCAGGGTCGCGTCGCGGTCGCCCTTCGGCGGCGGCAGACGGGTGACGATCGCTTCCAGCACGTCGGGCACGCCGACGCCGGTCTTGGCCGAGATCATCACGGCGTCGGACGCATCGATGCCGATCACGTCCTCGATCTGCTGCTTGACCTTCTCGGGCTCGGCGGCCGGCAGGTCGACCTTGTTCAGAACCGGCACGATCTCGTGATTGTTGTCGAGCGCCTGATAGACATTGGCGAGCGTCTGCGCCTCGACGCCCTGGCTGGCGTCGACCACGAGCAGGGAACCCTCGCAGGCCGCCAGCGACCGCGAGACCTCGTAGGCGAAGTCGACATGGCCGGGCGTATCCATCAGGTTGAAGATGTAATTCTTGCCGTCCTTGGCGCGGTAGTTCAGCCGGACGGTCTGCGCCTTGATGGTGATGCCGCGCTCGCGCTCGATATCCATCGAATCGAGCACCTGCTCCTTGCCCGCCATTTCACGATCCGACAGGCCGCCCGTCATCTGGATCAGGCGGTCGGCAAGGGTCGATTTGCCATGGTCGATATGGGCGACGATGGAGAAGTTGCGGATGTTCGAAATCGGGGCAGTTGTCATTGGCGCGGGATAGCATCCGCACCCCCGCGCGGGCAACCAAATTGCGGTATTTTGCAGGGGTGTGACGGCGAATCACCGCGCCGTTTCCGGCAGGGTTGCCGTAACCGATTTCCGGGCATGTTCCTGCCAGTCTTTCGGCCCGAAAATCGTCTTTCGCGTTGCCGGCACCGGGCGGATGAGCATGCATGGCTACGCCGCCGCCATCGACCTCAACCTGAAAGTTAGGGATGACCGGCTGTGGGCCGGCAAGGGCAAGACATCCCCTGCAACAACCGGATGCCGCGCGAGATCGTCGACATCTTCGCGCGCCACGGATTCATCTGGGGCGGCAAGCGGCGTCACTACGATACCATGCATTTCGAGTCCCGGCCGGACTTCCCGGAAAGTGAATCCGCTTGCTGGAGGCGTTCTCACGCCAAGCTGATTTCACTGGCCACAAAAACGCGCTAAAGCGCGCTGAAATGCAGATCAGCACCCATCTGCGTTTCCGCTTCCATTCGGGCATGATCCTTCCGGGAAACCGCTTTCCACTTTTCCGGGCATGCCTCAGGCACAGGCCATGTCGACCGCCTCCACGCTCCCCGCCGCCCGGCGCACCAACCGCAAGCTGACGATCCGGCGGATCGCCGCCTGGATCGCCTCGCGCGCCACCGATCCCAGGACCAGCCTGTGGTTCGTGATCGGCTTCGCACTGGTTCATGCGGTGCTGTGGACGCTGATCCTGGTCAAGCTCAAGGCCGCGCAGGACATCCATATGGATGTTGCGGAAGCCTATGCCTGGGGCCAGCGCTTCTTGCTCGGCTATGGCAAGCACCCGCCGCTGTCGGGCTGGATCGCCGGGGTCTGGTTCAGGATTTTTCCCGTTACCAACTGGTCGACCTATGCGCTCGCGATGACGACGGTCAGCTTCGCGCTGGTGGTGTGCTGGCTGATCGCGCTGCGTGTCGTCGATCGCCGCCGCGCGTTCTTCATGGTGGTGATGCTCGCGCTCTACCCGATCTTCAATTTCAAGGGCTTCAAATACAACGCCGATCTCGCGCAGCTGGTGCCGCTGCCGCTGCTGGTGCTGGCCTATCTGAACGCGTTCGAGAAGCGCAGCTTCAAATCGGGTCTCTGGCTCGGCTTTGCCGGCATGCTGGCGCTGATGACCAAGTACTGGGTGGTGACGATGATCGGCGCCGTCGGGCTGGCCGCGCTGATCCATCCGCAACGGACGCAATTCCTGCGCTCGCCGGCGCCATGGGTTGCGATCGGCACGATGGCGGTGGCGATGATTCCGCATCTGGTGTGGCTGGAGGAGGTGGACTTCGTGCCGTTCACCTATGCCGGTGACGTCTACGCGCTGTCGAGCCGCGCACTCAACGTGCAGCTCGTGATCGGCTATGTCGTGCACAATGTCGGGCTGCTCGCGATTCCCGTCGTGCTGGGCCTCGTGGCGCTCCTGCTGGGCTCGGTGCCGTGGCGTCCGTCGGACGTGCTGGCGCGGATCTGGTCGCGCGGACCCAATCCGGCCGTCAACCTTCCGCAGGCGCTCAACGTCTGGATCATCCAGCTGATCGTCGCGATCGGGCCGCCGCTCGGCGCGCTGGCGTTCACCGTCTATATCAAGACCGATTGGGGCATCCCGCTGTTCTTCCTGGTGCCGCTTGCGCTGGTCGCGATCCCCTCGCTCCGCTTTCCGCGCATGGCGCTGTTCTCGATCACCGCGATCTGGTTCGTGGCCACGGTCGTCACGCTGATCGCCGCGCCCAGCATCGCGACGCAGGAGATCGCGTCCAACCATATCGGCGGCTCGACCTATGCCGCGCGCTCCGAGCTCGCGCGCGAGCTGACCCAGACCTGGCAGGACAGATTCCATTCGCGCTGGGCCGTGGTCGTCGCGCGGTCCGATATCGGCGAGCCGATGACGTTCTACAGTCCGGATCATCCGGCATCGCTGGTGCCGGGCGAAGCCTGGTCGTCGGGGCTGACGTCGCTCGACGAAGCCAAGCGCCTCGGCTTCATCGGCGTCTGCGACACCACCGATCCGGTGTTCCTGAAGCCCTGCGAGGCGTGGATGGCGGAGCACGCCAAGGATGCCGAGCCGCTGGTGATGACCACCATGCGCTTCTTCAACGGCCATCCCGGTCCGTCGACGGTGTGGAAGGTCTATCTGGTGCCGCCGGCGAAGTAGCCATTCCCGGCATCACCGCCGTTTTCCGTCATCCTGAGGAGCCGCGAAGCGGCGTCTCGAAGGATCGACGGCCACCGGCCGGGCCGTGCATCCTTCGAGACGCGCTTCGCGCTCCTCAGGATGACGGGAAGAGGCTTTCGCTTAGCGTCGCGGCACGCGAGGCAGCACCTAAGTGCCTTCCTCGTTGAACTTGCTGGCGACGAGTTCGGCGATGGCGTCGAGCGCCTGTTGCGCTTGCTCGCCCTTTGCGGAGACCACGACCGTGGTGCCGGGCCCGGCGGCGAGCATCATCAGGCCCATGATCGAGGTGCCGCCGACGGTCTCGGTGCCGCGGGTGACCCAGATCTCGGCGTTGAAGCGCTCGACCAGCTGGACGAACTTGGCAGATGCCCGCGCATGCAGGCCGCGCTTGTTGACGATCAGCAGCTCACGGGAAATAGCGCCCGCTGGCACGCCCGGGCCGATTTGATTTCCGCCCGGAGCCTCGTCGCTCATTTGCCTGCGAGAACGCGGCTGGCGATGGTGACGTATTTGCGGCCGGCTTCCTGGGCCATCGCGATCGCGTCGGGCAGCGAACGCTCCTCGCGAACCTTGGCAAGCTTGACCAGCATGGGAAGGTTGATGCCTGCGAGCACTTCCACCTTCGGGCGGCTCATGCAGGAGATCGCAAGGTTGGACGGCGTGCCGCCAAACATGTCGGTGAGAATCGCAACGCCGTCGCCGCTATCGACGCGGTTCACCGCCTCGATGATGTCGCTTCGACAGAGATCGGAATCGTCCTCGGCCCCGATCGTAATCGCTTCAATTTGTTTCTGCGGACCCATGACGTGTTCGAGCGCCGCTCGGAACTCGTCGGCAAGGCGCCCATGGGTCACCAGCACTAGACCAATCATCGGAAACTCCTCGCGGGCGCCCTTTGGTGCACCGCACGAACGCGCCACTTTGACCATCCAGAGGCCCTGCGCAAGAGGGCATCTTGGCTAGTCTCCCGGTTCCTGGCGGTAGAGAGGGGAGGCTGCGCCGGCAAAATCCGACGCGATAGTGGATGTGATATGGTTACCAATTCCCTTCCCACAATTGGCCGCAAGATTACGGGAACATGAACTTTCAGGTTGTCGTCAGCGCAGCGACAACCAGCGGCAGGGGTTGGAAGCCGATGCCGACGGGAATTCGCGGTATTAAAACACCATTAAGGCGAATCGTGAGCGCCTCGGGCGACGGCAGCCGCTCGGCGTCGTCGGCGGCGAGGTCGACGATCAGCCCCACCACGGCCTCGCCTGCGAACGGACAATGGCGGATTCCGAGGCCTCGGATCTCGATCAGACCGGCCAATTGCTGAACCGGACGAACCCACAATTGTTCGCCGGCTGTGTCGAGATGGACACGGTCATCCCCCACCAAAATGGCCGGCGGAAGCACTCCGGTGCGCCCGGCGAGAATCAGGTCGAAGGCGAGACGCGACTTGCCGGCGCCCGACGGGCCGCGGATCAGCACCGCACGCTCGCCGACCAGAACGGCGGATGCGTGCACGCTCGAATTGTCGCTCATAGTGTTGGCAGCCTGACCACGAAACGCGCGCCGGCGGCGGTGGGCTTGCCGTCTGTGTCCGCAGGGCCAAAGCGGTTCTCGGCCCAGATGCGTCCGCCATGCGCTTCGATGATCTGCTTGGAGATCGAAAGCCCGAGGCCGGAGTTCTGGCCAAAACCCTGGTGCGGCCGGTCGGTGTAGAAGCGCTCGAAGATCCGCTCCAGCGCGTCCTCGCCGATGCCGGGCCCGTCATCGTCGACCACGATCTCGACCTCGCCGCGGGTGCGGCGACAGACGATGCGCACCTTGTCGCCCGGCTTGGAGAATGATTGCGCGTTCGACAGCAGGTTCGAGATCACCTGGCCGAGCCGTGAATCATGGCCGGGCACCGACAGCGTATCGGTCGGTCCGCGGCCCTCGAAGCGGGCTTCGACGGCGACGTCGTGGCCGAGCCTTGTCTCGTTGGCGACGCCGGTCAGCGTCGTCAGCAGCCGCCGCAGATCGACCGGCGCCATGTCCTGGCGCTGCAATTCGGCATCAAGCCGGCTGGCGTCTGAGATGTCGGAGATCAGGCGGTCGAGCCGCCTGACGTCATGCTCGATCACGGCGAGCAGCCGCGCGCGGCTGTTCTCGTTGCGCGCCAAAGGCAGCGTCTCGACCGCGGAGCGCAGCGAGGTCAGCGGGTTCTTCAGCTCATGGGCGACATCGGCGGCGAACATCTCGATCGCCTCGATGCGGCTGTAGAGCGCGTTGGTCATGTCGCGCAGCGCGCCGGAGAGATGGCCGATCTCGTCGCGGCGCCCCGTGAAGTCGGGAATCTCGACACGGGTCTGGATGCGGTGGCGGACGCGTTCGGCACCGTCGGCGAGCCGCCGCACCGGGCCCGCGATCGTGCTTGCCAACAGCAGCGACAGCATGATCATGACGGCGGAGGCGACCCCGCCGATCTTGAGGATGGCGAGCCGCTCGGACATCACCAGCTGGTCGATGTCGTCGCCCTGGGTGGTCAGCATCAAGGCGCCGCGCACGGCGCGGAAATGCTGCACCGGGACGGCAACCGACACGATGATCGCGCCGCGTTCGGTGACGCGCACCGCGCTGCCCTTCATGCCCTCGAGCGATTGCGCGACTTCGGAATAGCCCTTGCCGCCTTCGGGGCCGAGTTCGCGGTAGATCGGCAGGTCGCCGCGGTTGAGCCAGGTCTTGATCGTGGCCTTGGTCTTCTCGTAGAGCGACGGCTTCTCCGACGGCGGCGGCAGCTCCATGCGCAGCACGTCGCCGCGCGCGAACAGATTGCGGCTGTCGAGGATCAGGCCGCCGTCGCGGTCGAAGATGCGGGCCCGCGTCTTGGTCGGTGCGATCAGGCGGCGCAGGACCGGCGCGACCCGCTCGGGATTGATCGGGAAATCCGCCGATTCGTCCGGCTGGCCATAACTCTCGCCGGGCTTGAGATCGAGCAGGCGATCGGGATCGATGGTGACGGTATTGCCTTCGACGGTCGCGGACGCCGCGATCGCCTCCGAGATGATCTCGGCATAGACCAGAAGGCTCTGCGTGCGCGCCTCGATCAGGCCGGCGCGGAACTGCGAGAGATAGAGGATGCTGGCGACCAGCGCGACGAGGCCGGCGAGGTTGAGCGAGACGATGCGGCGCGTCAGGCTCGAGAACGACAGCGCGAAGAAGAACTGGCCGGCGCGGCGCAGCCAGCCGAGCGGACGGCGCCACCCCTTGTCGCGCGCCAATTCGTCGGTCACGGCCTCTTGATCGAGGAGCTGCGACGCGTCCTCGGTGTTTTGGCCTTGCTCGAGCTGCGTTCGATCAAGCACTGGCAAAGCTGCCGGTTGGTATGGATGTCGTCCCGCGAAGCAGACAATCGCCCGAGCTTACCCCAGCCGTGCGGAACCTGTCAGTTAACAAGCCGCTCCGGAAGTGCAGATCAGGCTTCCTTGAAGCGATAGCCGACGCCGTACAGCGTCTCGATCATCTCGAAGTCGTCGTCGACCACCTTGAACTTCTTGCGCAGCCGCTTGATGTGGCTGTCGATGGTGCGGTCGTCGACATAGACTTGGTCGTCATAGGCCGCGTCCATCAGCGCGTTGCGGCTCTTCACGACGCCGGGGCGGGTGGCGAGCGCCTGCAGGATCAGGAATTCGGTCACGGTGAGCGTCACCGGCTCGTTCTTCCAGGTGCAGGTGTGGCGCTCCGGATCCATCCGCAGCAGGCCGCGGTCGAGCGCGCGGGCGTCCGGCTCCTTCGGCGCGGCGGTCGGATCCTTCGGCTGGCCGCGGCGGAGCACGGCCTTGACCCGCTCGACCAACAGGCGCTGCGAGAACGGCTTGCGGATGAAATCGTCGGCGCCCATTTTCAGGCCGAACAATTCGTCGATCTCCTCATCCTTCGAGGTGAGGAAGATCACCGGCAGGTCGGACTTCTGGCGCAGCCGGCGCAGCGTTTCCATGCCGTCCATGCGCGGCATCTTAATATCGAGGATCGCAAGATCGGGCGGCGACGTGCGAAACCCATCCAGCGCCGACGCACCGTCCGTGTAGGTCATGATGCGATAGCCTTCGGCTTCGAGCGCGATCGAAACCGAAGTGAGAATGTTGCGGTCGTCGTCGACCAGGGCGATTGTGGGCATGTGCTGCTTTCACAATGAGAGTGGCTTAGACGGCGGGCACTCTGGCGACGCGCCGTAGAATTGGGCTTCGAACGCGGTCAACGAGCAATGCAAGCTGGGCTGAAGTGTGACCGAGTTCCGCAAAAATCCGCTTCTGCGACCCACGCGATGGGTCCCCATATAGCACCCTTAGACCATGAGAAAAGGCCCTTTTTTCACAGGGAACCCGCCCGATTCGCCCCCAAAATGACCCGATAGGCCCATGCAACCGACCGCCGACTTCGATCCTGCCCACCTTGCCCGCTCGCTGCTCCGCCGCAGCCGCCAGGGCGCCCTCGCCACGTTGATGGCCGGCACCGGCGCTCCCTATTGCTCGCTGGTCAATCTGGCCAGCCATCCCGACGGCTCGCCGATCCTGCTGATTTCCCGGCTGGCGCTGCATACCAAGAACATCCTGGCCGATCCCAGGGTGTCGCTGATGCTGGACGAGCGCGCCGAGGGCGATCCGCTGGAGGGTGCCCGGATCATGCTGGCCGGTCAGGCGGAGGAAGTTGCGGAGGGCGGGCGGGAGCTCGTCCGCCGGCGCTATCTCGGCGCCCATCCGTCAGCGGAAGCCTTTGTGGAATTTAAGGATTTTTCGTTTTTCCGGATCAAGCCGAGCGGCGCCCATCTGGTCGCCGGGTTTGGCCGCATCGTGGACCTCAAACCCGCGCAATTCCGGACCGATCTCGGGGGAGCCGAGGAGCTGCTCGAGGCCGAGCCCGGCGCGGTGGCGCATATGAACGAGGATCACCGCGAGGCCATGAACCTCTACGCCACGCGGCTGCTCGGTGCGGAAAGCGCCGACTGGCTCTGCACCGGCTGCGATCCCGACGGCATGGACATGCAGGCCGGCCGCGACACGCTGCGGCTGGATTTCCCCGAGCGCGTCACCACCGGCACCGGGCTGCGCAAGATGCTGGTGCGGCTCGCCGGCGAGGCGCGCGCCAAGGAACGCGTCAAGGAATAGGAAGCGATAGGAGCAAACCACCTGTCCGCCCGGCGGCGCTGCGGCCGTGGCGAGGCATGGTGTCGCATGGCCGCGGCGGCGCGATTGCGCGGTCGCCGAGGCGAAGCGTCCTTTAACCGCGCGTCGCTTCCAGTCTGCGCGGATTTGACAGCGCGATCATTTCGCACGGGCGTGTCGTGTCATCGCCGTTGGCTCGATGTGCATGCAAGAATGTCTGGCGCGGCTGCATCGGAAAATCAGCCGGATCGCGGTGTCGACCGCACTGACGCGCGCGCGTGCGACCGCGCTGATTGCGTTATCATCGATCGCCGGGGTCAGCGATCGCCGCCGAACGCCACGCGTTGCGGAACATTCATCGCAGTTGAGCATTGATATAATCGGGCTTCGACGAAGGCGTGTTGAGCGCAATCGAAACTGCTCGTCAGCAGCTTTCATCTGCAGCTCAATGCCGATCAGGTGGTGCCGCGTGCAACACGATCGTGGTCATGCTCGGCTCTGCAGCGCTGCGTCAATGCGCGGCGGCTCATCTCAACGATACATCCTCAGCGCGAAATGCATACCCGGCATTCTCCGCGCCGTTCGCCTCGATCGGCGAAGGCGCTGCCTGCCGGCTGGCACTTTTTGTGCATCGCAAAGCTCCGTGCGCGGCAGGAAAGGCGACGAAACGTCGCTCGACTGTCGGGAAAACAACGAGAAAACGAAAGCAAGACGAAAGGGTTTCGCGCTGCGGTATTTGCGCCAGATGATGTGCCTGCCTTGGAATCAGCCAAAAGCCGTTCGATTGGCTTGGCAAGCCCGGCGATCCCCACTATTAGGTCGCCGGACCGAAGCCGAGAGGCTATATTCTGATCACGGTCACCGCGGCGGGGCGCGACTAGCGACATTCGCGCGAACAAGGATACGCGGGTTCGAGGAGGTTCTTCGTGCAAGAGACGGGCGTGCATAACGGTGCCTTCGGCGCCGACAAATTCGGCTTAAAAAATCTCAAGGGCGTGCATTGGAATTATGGCGCGCCTCAGCTTTACGAGCATTCGCTGCGTAATGGCGAAGCGGTGCTGTCGGCCGATGGCGCGCTTTGCGCGGATACCGGTGAGTTCACCGGCCGCAGTCCGAAGGACAAGTTCACGGTCCGCGACGGCCTGACCGACAAGAGCATGTGGTGGGCCGGCAACCAGTCGATCACCTCGGAGCAGTTCGCGGCGCTCCATGCCGACTTCCTCAAGCATGCCGAAGGCATGACGCTGTTCGCGCAGGACCTCTATGGCGGCGCCGATCCGAAGCATCGCATCAAGACCCGCGTCTTCACCGAGCTTGCCTGGCACTCGCTGTTCATCCGCACGCTGCTGATCCGCCCCGAGGCGTCGGAGCTCGCGAGCTTCGTGCCGGAGCTGACGATCATCGACCTGCCGAGCTTCCGCGCCGATCCGAAGCGCCACGGCTGCAAGTCGGAGAACGTCGTCGCGATCGATTTCGCCCGCAAGATCGTCCTGATCGGCGGCTCGCAATATGCCGGCGAGATGAAGAAGAGCGTGTTCACCACGCTGAACTTCTATCTGCCCGAGAAGGGCGTGATGCCGATGCACTGCTCGGCCAATGTCGGCGCCGACGGCGACACCGCGATCTTCTTCGGCCTGTCCGGCACCGGCAAGACCACGCTCTCGGCCGATCCGAAGCGTACGCTGATCGGCGATGACGAGCATGGCTGGAGCGAGGACGGCGTCTTCAATTTCGAAGGCGGCTGCTACGCCAAGTGCATCAAGCTGTCCGGCGAAGCCGAGCCGGAAATCTACGCCGCCAGCAAGCGGTTCGGCGCGGTGCTGGAAAACGTCGTGCTCGGCGCCAATGATCGCGTGCCCGATTTCGACGACGGCTCGAAGACCGAGAACACCCGCTCGGCCTATCCGCTCGATTTCATCCCGAACGCCTCGCGCACCGGCTGCGCGCCGCATCCGAAGAACGTCGTGATGCTCGCCGCCGACGCCTTCGGCGTCATGCCGCCGATCGCCAAGCTCACGCCGGCGCAGGCGATGTATCACTTCCTGTCCGGCTACACCGCGAAGGTCGCTGGCACCGAGCGCGGCCTCGGCAACGAGCCGCAGCCGGAATTCTCCACCTGCTTCGGTTCGCCGTTCCTGCCGCGCGATCCGTCGGTCTACGGCAACATGCTGCGCGAGCTGATCGCCAAGCACAATGTCGATTGCTGGCTGGTCAACACCGGCTGGACCGGCGGCAAGTACGGCACCGGCCGGCGCATGCCGATCAAGGTGACCCGCGCGCTGCTCACCGCGGCGCTGAACGGCTCGCTCCGCAACGCCGACTTCCGCACCGACAAGTATTTCGGCTTCGCGGTGCCGACCTCGCTGCCGGGCGTCGAGCCGCACATCCTCGACCCGATCAAGACCTGGGCCGACAAGGTCGAGTTCGACAAGACCGCGCGTGCGCTGGTCGGCATGTTCCAGAAGAACTTCGCCAAGTTCGAAGCGCAGGTCGACGCCGAAGTCCGCGCCGCCGCGCCGGAAGTGAAGCTGGCGGCGGAGTAAGCCGCGCAAGCAGTACGCGATTTGAAAAGGCGGCCGTTGTGGCCGCCTTTTTTGTTGCTTTGTTACGCAGCGCGCAACGCTATCTCCCCGTCATCCTGAGGTGCGAGCTCTTGCGAGCCTCGAAGGATGCACGGCCACAGTCGGGCCGTCGACCCTTCGAGACGCGCGCAAGTGCGCGCTCCTCAGGGTGACGGGCAGGAGCTGGAGCGCGTTTCGCTATGCCTTACTCCCCCATCTCCGGCAGCACCGCGTTGCTCGGCGTCTGGCGGTCGGTGATCTGCAGGCCGAACAGGCTGCCGATCAATTCGACGGCGACGCGCGCGGTGCGGCCGCGCTCGTCGAGGAAGGGATTGAGCTCGACGATGTCGAGCGAGCGCACCAGCCCGCAATCGTGCAGCAGCTCCATGATGAGATGGGCTTCGCGATAGGTCGCGCCGCCCGGCACCGTGGTGCCGACGCCGGGTGCCACCGCCGGATCGAGGAAGTCGACATCGAACGAGACGTGCAGCACGCCGTTCTTCGCCCTGACGCGTTCGATGACGCGGCGCGTGAGCACCGCGACGCCGAACTCGTCGATCTGGCGCATGTCCGCGATCGACACGTTGCGCTGCCGCAGCAGCTTGCGCTCCAGCGGATCGACCGAACGCGTGCCGATCAGGTCGAGCTGATCGGGCGGGATCGAGGCGCGCGGCAGCCCGCCGAGCAAATCGTCGAGACCAGGCTCGCCGCACAGGAAAGCGGCCGACATGCCGTGCATGTTGCCGGTGATGGTGGTGGCCGGCGTGTTGTAGTCGGCATGGGCATCGACCCACAGCGCAAACAGCGGCCGGCCCTTTTCCTGCCAGTAGCGTGCGACGCCGTTGATCGACCCCATCGACAGCGAGTGATCGCCGCCCATGAAGATCGGGATCGCGCCGGAATGCGCCAGCCAATAGGCGCGCTCGGAGAGCGCACGGGTCCAGGTCTTCACTTCATCGTAGAACCTGGTGTTGGCCGGCACCGGGCCGTCGGCGACGACCTGGGGGATCGCAAGGTTGCCGTGGTCGTCGACCTGGAAGTCGAGCTGCTCGAGCAGGCGCGCGATGCCCGCGGTGCGTAGCGCGTCCGGTCCCATCAGCGGGCCGGCCTGCGACGCGCCGATCTCGATGGGAACGCCAAGCAGGGCGATGCGCGAGGGTCTTGAAGTGTCGGCTTCGGACATGCAGCAGTGCTCCCAAAGGTGTGGAACAGAAGCGACGTGCCAATGTTCCCTCAACCCTTGAAATAGGCAATGCGGTCCTGACAGACCAATGTGGATATTTGGCTACGCCTTGAAGTACGCGATCTGCGTCGTGGTCGCGAGCAGCCGGCCGGAAGGCGACCACAATTCGCCGTGCTGGTCGCCGTAGCTCTTGTGGAAGGTCTTGGCGTCGGCTGTGGCGAGCACGCGGGTGATGTCCTCCGCATCCAGGTCGGCCGCGTCGGCGTGGAAATAGGTCGTCAGCGACACGGTGCCGAACGGCACCAGCTCATGCCTTGCGTGGAAGACGCGGCCGAAGAACGCGTCCGACATCGACATCAGCGACAGCGCATCGAGCTTGCGCGGCACACGGTCGGCGATCCAGAGCTTTGAGTAAGGGCTCGACGGCTGCTTCGCGCCGCCGCCGCCGGCGAACTTCGGCTCGCCCTCGGCGAAGCGGAAATCGTACTGGTTGGCCCAGGTCATCTTGAGCTTCGGAAAGGAGCGCAGCTCTTCGAACGGCGCGGCGCCCGGAAACCCGGCGGGCTGGTGCGACCAGGACGGGCGGCGCTCGGCGAACACGGCGGTCGCCAGCGTCGCGACCTCGCCGCCGCCCTGCGTCATCTCGACCGACCAGTGCTGGCTCGAGCGGTTGGCCTTGACCAGGCGGACATCGAGATCGAACACGCCCTCGGCGACCGGCGCGCAGTAGTTGACCGTCAGCGCCAGCGGATCGCCCGCGCGCTGCGGGTGCTGCATCAGCGCGCGCAGGATGGTCGCGGCCGTGCAGCCGCCGAACGGACCGACGAACGCCCAGTAATCGGGACTGGTCTGTCCCTGCCAGCGGCTGTCGCCGGCGGTCACGGCGGTTGCTTCATCGAAAAGGTGCGGGGTCTTGGTGAGCATGCAGATCTTTCAATATCGACTGGCGCTTCCGTATCGCCATACGCAATGACGAGCAATGACGTTCGTCATGCAATATCGCGGGCGATCGCGCTGATTTCAATGACGTCGGGCGTAATCGATTTCCGTGTCCCGGGATTAGCCCTTCGCCTCGCGCTGGGCGCCGAGCTGCGGCGAGGCGCCCGGATGCACCGGCACGTGCCAGATGTCCTCGGCATATTCGCGGATGGTGCGGTCGGAGGAGAACCAGGCCATGCGCGCGACGTTGAGGATCGAGGCGCGGGTCCAGGCGGAAGGCACGCGCCAGCGCGCGTCGATGCCGCGCTGCGCGTCGTAGTAGGAATCGAAATCGGCGGAGACCATGTAGTGATCGAGGTAGCGCAGCGCGTGCCCGATCGAGGCGAAGCGTGCGGGATCGCCGGGCGAGAACTCGCCGCTCTCGATGGCGCGGATCGCGCGCTCGAGCCGCGGCGATTTGCGGATCGCGTCGCTGGCGTCCAATCCCTGCTTGCGGCGGACCATGACGTCGCCGGCCTCGAGGCCGAAGATCGCGATGTTCTCCTCGCCGACATTGTCGCGGATCTCGATATTGGCGCCGTCGAGCGTGCCGATCGTCAGTGCACCGTTCAGCGCGAGCTTCATGTTGCCGGTGCCGGAGGCCTCCATGCCGGCGGTCGAGATCTGCTCGGAGAGATCGGCGGCCGGAATGATCACCTCGGCGAGGCTGACATTGTAGTCGGCGAGAAAGGCGACCTTCAGCCTGCCGCCGAGCGAAGCGTCGTTGTTGACGACCTCGGCGACGTCGTTGATCAGCTTGATGATCAGCTTGGCGTAGCGGTAGCTCGCCGCCGCCTTGCCGGCGAAGATTTTCACGCGGGGCACCCAGTCGCGCCGCGGATCGTCCTTCATCGCGTGGTAGAGCGCGATCGTCTCCAGGATGTTGAGCAGCTGCCGCTTGTATTCGTGGATGCGCTTGATCTGCACGTCGAACAGCGCCGAGGGATCGACCTGGATGCCATTACGCTCGCGGATCAGCCGCGCCAGCGCCAGCTTGTTGTGATGCTTGACGTCGCGGAAGCGCTTCTGGAATTCCAGATCGCTCGAATGGGTCTCGAGGCGCTCGAGCAGCGAGAAGTCGTCGAGCACGGCCTCGCCGCAGGTTTCGCGCAGCAGCGCGGTCAGCCGCGGGTTGGCCAGCATCAGCCAGCGGCGGAAGGTGATGCCGTTGGTCTTGTTGGTGATGCGCGACGGATAGAGATGGTGGAGGTCGTGGAACACGGTCTCCTTCATCAGGTCGGAATGCATCGCGGAGACGCCGTTGATGCGGTGCGAGCCGACGAAGGCGAGCTGGCCCATCCGTACGCGGCGGCCGCTGCGCTCGTCGATCAGCGAGACCGAGGCGCGATATTCGATGTCGCCGGGGAAGCGTTCCTCGGCGAGCGCGAGATGGGCCACGTTGATGCGGTAGATGATCTCGAGATGCCGCGGCAGCAGCCGCTCGAACAATTCGACCGGCCAGGTCTCGAGCGCCTCCGGCAGCAGCGTGTGGTTGGTGTAGGACAGCGTCGCGACCGTGATCTTCCAGGCCTCGTCCCAGCGGAAATTGTGCAGGTCGACCAGGATGCGCATCAGCTCGGTGACCGCAAGGCTCGGATGGGTGTCGTTGAGCTGCACGGCCGCCTTCTGCGCGAGGTTGCGCAGCCCGCCGTCGGAGGCGAGATGCCGCTTCACGAGATCCTGCAACGAGGCCGAGACGAAGAAATATTCCTGCCGCAGCCGGAGCTCGCGGCCCGCCGCGCTCTCGTCGTTCGGATACAGGAATTTGCAGATCGCTTCCGCGCGGGCCTGCTCGGCGCTGGCCGAGACGTAGTCGCCGGTGTTGAAGACGTCGAGCTCGAGCGGGTCGGGCGCATGCGCCGACCACAGGCGGAGCGCGTTGACGTGCTGGCCGCGCCAGCCGACGATCGGCGTGTCGTAGGCCATGGCCTCGACGGTTTCCGCCGGGTGCCAGGTGGCGCGGTCGCGGCCGCGATCGTCGACATGCTCGACATGGCCGCCGAAGTGAACGTTGTACACCACCTCCGGCCGCTGGAATTCCCAGGGATTGCCGAAGGCGAGCCACTCGTCGGGATATTCCTGCTGCCAGCCATGGTTCATGATCTGGCGGAACAGCCCGAAATCGTAGCGGATGCCGTAGCCGGTCGCGGGGATCGCCAGCGTCGCCATGCTCTCCATGAAGCAGGCCGCAAGCCGGCCGAGGCCGCCATTGCCGAGCGCCGCATCCGGCTCGCATTTGCGCAGGTCCGAGAGATCGACGCCGAGATCGCCGAGCGCCGCCTCGAACAGCGGCAGTAGTCCCATATTGTTGAGTGCGTCGGTGAACAGGCGCCCGATCAGGAACTCGAGCGAGAGATAATAGACGCGCTTGGCGCCGGCGTCGTAGCTCTGCTTCTCGGCCGTCAGCCAGTGGTGCACGATGCGGTCGCGCAGCGTCAGCGCCGCGGCCTTGTACCAGTCGCGTCTGGTCGCAACGGTGGCGTCCTTGCCGATCGCAAGCCGAAGCTTGGCCAGGATCGCGCTCTTGATCTCGGTCAGCGCCAGCTCGTCGATCGGCTGGTTCAATGCCGGGTAGTTTGTCTGTTCCTGCAACGCGCCCAATCCCTGCCGTTCAAACCGGAACATGATGCGATGATCGGCATCATGACCTCATCTCATTGGTGGAGCATGGTTCCCCCGGAAATCCCGGTTCCGCGGCCTTCCGATCACGCTCCGGCGCAATGATACCCGCGTTGCATGGCAATCGAAACCGTCAGGGACGATGCCATACACAGCGCTGCCGTGATTTTATGCAAGGACCGGGCCGCTTCGGGAACCTTCCGGAGCAGCCGTCATGGGTGCTACGATGGCGTTGCAGAAGCCGGGATTTGGCGACAATTGACCGGAGGATGCGTGATGAGACTCTTGATCGAGATCGCGGCCGCGGCGTTGCTCGTGGTGTGCATCACGGCGACCAGCGCAGCCGATGCAGCGGGCAGACCGGGCCGCAGCGCCGACGGCCTGAGTTGCGGCTTCAGCGTGGCGCAGAACGCATCGCCCGCCGCGCGCTGCGCCGCCATCAAGCGGCAATGCGGCGGCAAGTTCTACGCAAATGCCTGCGGTGACAAGCTGCTCTCGGCGGCGAACTAAGCGGCCGCGCAACGCGCTTTCACGCGCAATCAGAAACACCGTGGTGATACGGATTTCCAAGGCTTAACGGAGCCTTTACAAACACAGCTGTCGCTCGTGGGGCGGGCACATTTTTCAGCTCCGACGCATTTCATTCCGACGCATTTCATTCCGAAGCCATTTTCAACGGGCCGCTGACCTGGTCAGCGGCCCGAATTGCTTTGGGGGCAGCATCCGCGCGCGACGGGGCCATGATGCTCGCTCGCGCCGCATCGTCGTCCTGGCGAAAGCCAGGACCCATTACCCCAATAGTCAGATGAGGCCCGACAGGTCGTTCCAATCCGGATTTTCCGCTTCGATCAGCTTGATCTTCCAATCGCGCTTCCAGAACTTCAGCTGCTTCTCGCGTGCGATGGCTTCCTGCGGCGAGGCGAATTCCTCGATATGGACGAGGCGGAATATTTTGTACTTCAGCACAAATCTGGAGCCTCGCCCGGAACGATGCAATTCAAGCCGCGCGCCGACATCATTGGTGACCCCGATATAGATCGTGCCGTGATGCCGGCTTGCGAGGATGTAGACGTAATAGCTGCCAGCGGTGCTCATTCGTGGCCCGAGCTCGCGAGATGTCGGCCTATTGGGGTAATGGGTCCTGGCTTTCGCCAGGACGACGTCCGGGGGCGGTCTATAAACCAATCAGAACGAATTAAGAACACTTTAGCAAGTCTTTGATATATCATTGTGATTCGGTGCCTGCGCCGACACAATATCTATGGTCTTTCAGTCTCTGCGAGGACTACATGTCCACCATCGCCTTCGATCAATTCGCCCTGACCCGGATTGCCGATTTCGCGCGGTCGCTGTCGCGGCTGCACCAGGCCTCGCGGCGCCAGCCGATCGACGACGACCAGCTCGATCGCGAGTTCAACGCGGTCTGCATGTCGATCTGGGGCTACACCACGGACGATTTCAGCGACGAGCTGTTCTCGGACGAGGATCACGCCTGGCTCGATTCGCTCGATGAAGCGCATGCGCGGATTTTCGCCGGCGAGCAGGGTTATGATCTCGTCGACGATCACGGCATGCTGACGGACTGGTGGGGCTATTGCTGGATGATCCTCGCCGAGAAGCGCGGCATCCTCAATCCGGAGAACCGCGCGGCCGCGCGGGCCGCGATCGAGGAGAAATACATGGCCGCGCCGAACGTGATCGGCGTGATCGTGGCGCGCTGACAGTTTGCTATCCCGTCATTCGGGGATGGTGCGTTAAGCACCAGACCCGGAATCTCGAGATTCCACAATTCGCAATTGCGAATTGGGGGCTCGCCTCTTCGAGGCGCCCCGGAATGACGGGCTTACGCCCGTCAGTTCGCCTCGGCCCGCTTGGCGGGCTTTGCGGCGTTGCCCTTCGGCACACCAGACGACGGCGCGACATCGCTTCTGGTTTCAGGCAGCGGCGCATCGCCCGCGATCTCGGCGCTGACGGGGGCGACCTTCATTTCGCCGAGCCGCGCGCGGACCGCCGAGGTCAATCCGGGATAGGAGGCAACCGGCGTGAAGTCGAACGACTGCTCGTTGCCGACACGGATGCCGGTGTAGGCGACGAGGCCGTCGGTGGTCGCGATCACGTCGCCGGCACGCAGCGAGGCATCGAGCGCGAGGTCGACCGGCGCAAGCCCCGCCGGGTCACGGCCGTTGCAGGTGCAGTCGGCGCGCAGCGCCTTGCGATAGGCGAAGGCGTTCTCGCTGTCGGCGTAGCGTTCGCCGGCGGTCGATGCGGCGCTGTCGATATGGCTGCCGTAATAGACCTTGGTCGCGCTCGCCGGACAGAACGCCTGGCAAAGCTGCGCCGGCGTGGCGTTGCCGCGCATCGTCAGCGGAAAATATTTGCCGTCGCAGCTGCGCACGCAATATGCCGGTCCGGAACCGGCCACGCGCGGCGCCGAGATGGGGGCGGACGGCTGCCGTTCAGCCTGCTGGTTGAGGCCGAACGGGTCGGCGAAGAAACTGGCTTGCGGCGGTGCCTGCCGGCTCTGCTGCTTCTGGGAACCGCCGAAGAAGAAGTCGAGCAGCCCTTCGGCTGACACAGGCGCGGGCACCACCAGGATGGAACCCGCAACGGCTGCGGCGGCAAGCATCACGCGGCGCCGCATGCGCCGATCACTCAACTCTGTACGCAACGCCAACTCCACCCGACGCGCCACGCCGCGGCGACAAGCTGCCCCGGCGGAATCACCTTAAGGCGGGATGGTAAACGAGCGATTGATTGAGGGTGACGGCGTCACATGAAACGCGCACCGCGCGGCGATACGCGAAGACGGGAGATAGCCGCCAAAGCGCCTCAGTCCTTCAGGAACTCGCCCGCCTTGTAGAGCGCGCGGAACGGCAAGCCGGCTTCGGCAAACGTCTCGGTCGCGCCTTCCTCGCGATCGACCATGGTGAAGACCAGCGCGATCTCGCCGCCGGCCTCGCGTACGGCTTCCACCGCCTTCAGCGCCGAGCCGCCTGTCGTGGTGACGTCCTCGACGATGACGATGCGCTTGCCCGCAAGGCTCTCGCCCTTCGCAAGCCCTTCGACGGAAAGCTTAGCGCCATGCTCCTTCGGCTTCTTGCGTACGAAGAACGCCGCGATCGGGTGGCCCTTCAGCCAGGACAGCTGCGCGATGGCGCCGGCGAGCGGCACCGCGCCCATCTCGAGCCCGCCGACGAAATCGAGCTTGTCGTCCTTCAGCGCTTCATAGGTGAGCTCGGCGAGCAGCGCCGCGCCTTCAGGATCGAGCATCGTCGGCTTCAGGTTGAAATAGAAGTCGCTCTTGCGGCCCGACGCCAGCGTGATCTCGCCGCGGCCGAACGAACGCTTGCGGATGATCTCGGCGAGGCGGGCGCGGGAGGCTGATTTGGACAAAGACTTTTTCCCTTGAGGGTTTGAGGCGGGCGGCAATCTATCCACGCTTACCGGCACATTCCAGCGTGGAAATTCCGCCGTCAACAGTGCCCAAGCCGCGATTTCCGCGGGCGTGCTTTCCGGAAAGCGCGGTTGTGCGGCCGTTCCGTTCCCCGTAAGCAGGTGCCAAACACTCGACCAAACACTCGACCAAACACTTGCCCAAACACTTGCACGGGAAGCGGAAATGACCATCGAGCTGCACACCTGGAACACCCCCAACGGCCGCAAGATCTCGGTGGCGCTGGAGGAAATGGGGCTGCCCTACAAGGTGATCCCGGTGAACATCGGCAAGGGCGAGCAGATGGCGCCCGCCTTCCTCGCGATCAGCCCGAACAACAAGATCCCGGCGATCGTCGATCCGGATGGGCCCGGCGGCAAGCCGGTCAGCATTTTCGAGTCCGGCGCGATCCTGCTCTATCTCGGCGAGAAGACCGGCAAGTTCCTGCCGAAGCCGCTCGCCGAGCGAATCCCGGTCTATGAGTGGCTGATGTGGCAGATGGGCGGCTTCGGCCCGATGCCGGGCCAGGTGCACCATTTCATCGCGCTGGAGAACGAGCAGGACCGCGCCTACGGCCTGAAGCGCTACATGGCCGAGACGCGGCGACTCTACGGCGTGCTGGATCGCCGGCTTGATGGGCGCGAATTCGTCGCCGGCGATCTGTCGGTCGCCGATTTCGCCATCCTCGGCTGGGCCTGGCGCCATCCGCGCCACAAGGTCGACCTGGCCGACTTCCCCAACGTCAAGCGCTGGTACGAGACGCTGATGGCTCGCCCCGCGACGAAGCGGGGCATGGAGGCGAAGCTGGATTGAGGGTTGCTGAACCGTAGGATGGGTAGAGCGAAGCGAAACCCATCACTTCGAATCCGCGGCGGTCATGATGGGTTTCGCTGCGCTCTACCCATCCTACGCGCTTACTTCCCTTCTCCCCTTGTGGGAGAAGGTGGCGCGAAGCGCCGGATGAGGGGTTGTCCCCGCAGACGAACCCGTGGAAACAACCCCTCACCCGGCTTCGATGCGAAGCATCGAAGCCACCCTCTCCCACAAGGGGAGAGGGTACTCGCTAGGCCCGCCGCGCCTCGAGCGCCATCTTCATCGCCAGCCCTGCGAGCACCGTGCCCATCAGCCAGCGCTGCACCAAAAGCCAGGTCGGGCGGGTGCCGAGGAACACCGCGATCGAACCGGCGGCGAGGGCGATCATCGCGTTGACGCTGACGCTGATCACGATCTGGATCGAGCCGAGCGCGAGCGACTGCGTCAGCACGCTGCCGCCGGCGGGATCGATGAACTGCGGCAGCAGCGCCAGATAGAGCATCGCGATCTTCGGGTTGAGCAGATTGGTGACGAAGCCCATCGCGAACAATTTACGCGGGCCGTCGACCTTCAGCGTCTTGACCTGGAACGGCGAGCGGCCGCCGGGCTTCAATGCCTGCCACGCCAGCCAGAGCAGATAGCCCGCGCCGGCAAAGCGCAGCGCGTCATAGGCGTAGGGAATCGCAAACAGCAGCGCGGTGATGCCGAATGCCGCGCACAGCATGTAGAACACGAAGCCGAGCGCCACGCCGCCGAGCGAGACGATGCCGGCCGCCGGCCCCTGCGTGATCGAGCGCGAGATCAGATAGATCATGTTCGGCCCCGGCGTCAGCACCATGCCAAGGCAGATGAGCGCAAAGCCGAGCAAAGCGGATGTGTGGGGCATGATGGGTCTCGCGAGGGATGCGCACACTTCTAGCGTGTCGTCCGTCGCGCGGCCATGCTGGAATTGCTCTCGGAGCAATGTCGCGGCGAAGCCGGTGCGCTCCCTCGCCCCGCTCTTGCGGGGAGAGGGTTGGGGTGAGGGGCTCTCTCCACCTGTAGCGGCCGTGGTTAGACCTGTACCCCCTCACCCGGATCGCAAGAGCGATCCGACCTCTCCCCGCAAGCGGGGAGAGGTGAGGAGCCGCTAATGCGCCTCGTCCCAGTTGTTCGCGGCGCGGGCATCGACCTGCAGCGGCAGCGACAGGAGCACCGCCGGGAACGGCGCATCCTGCATCACCTTCTGCACCACCGGCAGCGTCGCCGCGACCTCATCGTCCGGCACCTCGAAGATCAGTTCGTCATGCACCTGCAAAAGCATCTGCGCCGAGAGCTTCTTCTCGGTGAGCGCGTCCTCGACGCGGATCATGGCGCGGCGGATGATGTCGGCCGCGGTGCCTTGCAGGCGCGCATTGATGGCGGCGCGTTCGTTGAAGGCGCGCACCGAGGCGTTGGAGGCCTTGATGTCGGGGTAGTAGCACTTGCGCCCGAACAGCGTCGTCACATAGCCGTTGCGGCGGCAGAAATCCTTGGTCTCGTCCATATAGGCGCGGATGCCCGGGAAGCGCTCGAAGTATTTCTTGATGTAGGCCGAGGCCTCCTCGCGGGCGATGCCGAGCTGGTTGGCGAGGCCGAATGCCGAGATGCCGTAGATGATGCCGAAATTGATCGCCTTGGCGCGGCGGCGCACCTCGCTCGGCATGTCCTTGATCGGCACGCCGAACATTTCGGATGCGGTCATGGCGTGAATGTCGAGCCCGTCGCGGAATGCCTGGCGCAGCACCGGCACGTCGGCGATCTCGGCGAGCAGCCGCAACTCGATCTGTGAGTAGTCGGCCGACACCAGCTTGTGGCCCGGCGTCGCGATGAAGGCGCGGCGGATCTTGCGGCCGTCCTCGGTACGAACAGGGATGTTCTGCAGGTTCGGCTCGTTCGACGACAGCCGGCCCGTGGTGGTCGCGGCCAGCGCGTAGGTGGTGTGGACGCGATGGGTCTGCGGATTGACGTAGGTCGGCAGCGCGTCGGTGTAGGTCGACTTGAGCTTCGAGACCTGGCGCCACTCCAGGATCTTCTTCGGGAATTCGTGGCCCTGCTCGGCAAGCTCGTCGAGCACCTGCGCGGTGGTCGACCACGCGCCGGTCTTGGTCTTGCTGCCGCCGGGCAACCCCATCTTGCCGAAGATGATGTCGCCGATCTGCTTCGGGCTGCCGACATTGACCGGCTCGCCGGCGATCTCCTGGATCTCGGCCTCGACGCGTGCGGCGGTCTGGGCGAAATCGCCCGACAGCCGCGACAGCACCTGGCGGTCGATCGAGATGCCGCGCCGCTCCATCCGCGCCAGCACCGAGACCAGCGGCCGTTCCAGCGTCTCGTACACCGTCGCCATCCGCTCGGCGACGAGACGCGGCTTCAGCACGCGCCACAGCCGCAGGATCACGTCGGCGCTTTCGGCCGCATATTCGCCGGCCTTGTCGATCGTGACCTGATCGAAGGTCAGCTTGCCCTTGCCGCTGCCGACGAGGCCGCCGTAGTTGACGACGGCGTGGCCGAACCAGCGCTCGGCGAGCGCCTCCAGCGCATGCGAGCCACGGCCCGCATCGAGCGCGTAGCTCATCAGCTGCGCATCGTCGATGTTGCGCAGCGTGATTCCGTGCTGCGCCAGCATCACCGACGTGAACTTGACGTCGAAGCCGACCTTCTGGATGCCGACGGACTCCAGCAGCGGCCTCAGCGCCGCCAGCGCCTCGGCCGTCTTGATCTGGCCGGGTGCGAGGCCGGCATCGAACAGGCCCGCGCCACCGCCGGCCTGCCTGTGGCTGAGCGGGACGTAACACGCATCGTTTGGCGCCAGCGCCAGTGCAAGGCCCGAGAGCTCGCCCTGCATCGGGTCGATCGATTCCGACATCGCCTCGATCGCGACATAGCCGGTGTCGGGCACGCGGGCGATGAAGGCGTTGAGCTGATCGAGGCTGCCGATCGCCTGATACGCCTTGCGGTCGAAGCCGGTCTTCCTGATTGCCTCGCCACGGGCCTCGGCCAGCGTCGCCGGCGTGCCCTTCAGGTTTGAATTCTTGTCGTCACGCGCACCGGTCGGCTTGGCTTTCGGCAGCGGTGCCGCGGCCGATGTCGGGGTGTCTCCGGGCGCCGGCGTCACATCCGACGGCGGCAACGGCGAGAACACGCTCGCGCCGCTCTTGTTGCCGGGGTCGGCCTCGACATTGGCCGGGTCGATCTGCGCGTAGTCGGCGACGCGGCGGGTGAGGGTGGTGAACTCCATCGCCTTGAGGAAGGCGATCAGCCGGCGCGAATCGGGGTCGTTCACGGCGAGGTCGTCGAGCGGCACTTCGAGGTCGACCTTGTCGTCGAGCAGCACGAGCTGGCGCGAGATGCGCGCCTTGTCGGCGTTCTCCAGCAGCGCCTCGCGCCGCTTCGGCTGCTTGATCTCGCCGGCGCGGAACAGCAGCTGATCGAGATCGCCATATTCGATGATCAGCTGCGCGGCGGTCTTGATGCCGATGCCTGGCACGCCGGGCACGTTGTCGGTGGAGTCGCCGGCCAGCGCCTGCACCTCGACCACCTTCTCCGGCGGCACGCCGAACTTCTCGATCACCTCGTCGCGGCCGATGCGGCGATCCTTCATCGTGTCGTACATCACGACCTTGTCGTTGACGAGCTGCATCAGATCCTTGTCCGATGACACGATCGTCGTGGTCGCGCCGCGCTCGCTGGCGAGCCGCGCATAGGTCGCGATCAGATCGTCGGCCTCGAAGCCGACCTGCTCGAGGCAGGGCAGTTCGAAGGCGCGCACCGCCTCGCGGATCAGCGCGAATTGCGGGATCAAATCGTCGGGCGCCGGCGGCCGGTGCGCCTTGTAGTCAGGGTAGAGTTTGTTGCGGAACGTGATCTCCGACTTGTCGAACACGATCGCCAGATGCGTCGGCCGGTTGTCCTCGGGCATGTCGCGCAACAGCTTCCACAGCATGTTGCAGAAGCCGAGCACGGCGTTGACCTGCAGCCCGTCGGATTTGCGGTTCAGCGGCGGCAGCGCGTGGTAGGCGCGGAAGATGTAAGACGAGCCGTCGACCAGGAAGACATGGTCGCCCTTCGCCGTGGCCTTGGCGGCGACGGGCTTGGGGTCGGTCTTCGATGCGGGCTTGGCGGGGGCTTTGGAGGCTGTTTTCGGCATGGCCGAAACTTAGGGATTTTTGCGCGGATTGACAGCCTTTGTGTCGCTGAATCCGCCGGTGCCACACAACGATTTGTCGTCCTGGCGAAAGCCAGGACCCATTACCCCAAATGATCGTTGTTTGAGCCCGCTGTGGGTCCAGCCTACCCAACCCGGGCAGTCGTGGTTATGGGTCCTGGCTTTCGCCAGGACGACATTGAGAGGCGGGACAGCTTTCGCGGCGCTACGCCTTGTCCCCGGTCGGCGAGAACAGGTAGCCGCCGCCGCGGATGGTCCGGATCACCGACGGCTTGGTCGGGTCGAATTCGATCTTGCGGCGGATGCGCATGATGCGGAGGTCGACGGCACGGTCGAAGGCTTCCGCGTCGCGCGCATTGGCGAGTTCCAGGAGCCGCTCGCGCGACAAGACCCGCTTCGGGTTGGCCGCGAACACCTTCAGGAGGCCGAATTCGGAGGCCGTTAGCGGATGCTCATTGCCCTCGTCGTCGCGCAGCGCCTGGGCCTCGAGATCGAGCCATTTGGTGCCGAACCGCACCAGCTGCTCCTTTTCGGCCTTGGCGCTTGCCGGCTCCGGCGCCGCCGCTTTCGCCGGCCCGCTCCGCCGCAGCACCGAGCGGATGCGCGCCATCAGCTCGCGCAATTCGCAGGGCTTTGCCACGTAGTCGTCGGCGCCGAGCTCCAGCCCGACCACCCGGTCGATCGGGCTGGCAGTAGCTGTCAGCATGATGACGGGAACGTTGATCTTGCTCTTGAGGTCGCGAATGATCGACAGCCCGTCTTCCTCGGGCATGTTGAGGTCCAGCACCACGAGATCGGGCGTGCAGCCCTCGATCTCCTTGCGCAGGCTCTTGCCGCCATCGCACAGCGTCACGCCGAAGCCGTGCATCTTGAGGTAATCGCCGACCATTTCGCGGGCCGGCGCCTCATCGTCCACGATGAAGATATGCGGGTTCTGGCTCATGATGTCTCTGTCGCCGGCAGTGTAACCGTAAAGGTCGACCCCTGTCCGGGGCCCGGGCTCTGCGCGGTCACATGGCCGCCATGCATGTCGATGATGCGCTTGACGATGGAAAGGCCGAGGCCGGTCGAGCTCTCGCCCGCGGTCGGCTTGGCCGACAGCCGCTGGAACCGGCCGAACAGCCGGCCGAGATCCTCCGGGCTGAGGCCGGGACCCTGGTCGACGATCCGGATCACGGTGTCGTCGCCGTCATGGCTGACCGTGACCGTGATCTTGCCGCCGATCGGCGAATACTTGATGGCGTTGCTGACGAGGTTGTCGATCGCCTCGCGGATCCGGTCGGCGTCGCACATCGTGACGAACTGCTGCGGCCCCGAGACCGAGATGCTCTGC
Organism: Bradyrhizobium sp. UFLA01-814; assembly: GCF_046718885.1. Taxonomy (NCBI): domain Bacteria; kingdom Pseudomonadati; phylum Pseudomonadota; class Alphaproteobacteria; order Hyphomicrobiales; family Nitrobacteraceae; genus Bradyrhizobium; species Bradyrhizobium sp. UFLA01-814. Next base: position 48,578 of record NZ_JAQOSR010000034.1, read on the forward strand.
TGCTTGTTGACCGCCGAGGGCAAATTGGCCTCGGTGACCTCGTTGACCAGGGCCGCGACGTCGACCGGCTCGCGGCGGATGGTGATGTCGAACGCATCGGCCATCGCGTCCGAGATCAGATGGTCGACCATCGAGGTCAGCCGCTTGGTGGCGTCCCTGATGTGCTCGACTTGCGACGTGACGTTTTCCTTCGGCGAGCCGGCGCCGATCAGCTCGGTCAGCATCTCTGTGCGGCCGAGGATGACGCCGAGCGGGTTCTTCAGATCGTGGGCGACGGTGCCGAGGATCTCGTTCTTGAAGCCGTTGGCGCGCTGCAGCCGCAGCCATTGCGCCGAGAGCCGCCGGTTGGCCTGCATCAGCGCGCGGGTGCGCTGCGCGACGCGGTCCTCGAGCTGGGTATTGGCCTCGTGCAGCTGCTGGTAGAGGATCACATTGTCGAACGCGATCGACAGCCGGCTCGAGAAGATCTCGACCAGCGCACGGTCGGTGTCGGAGAGCTGGCGCTCGGCCTGCAGCAGCACCACGACCTCGCGGCCGCTGCCGGTGCGCGAATAGAGCACGCTGCGGTGGTCGGCGAACTCGTTCTTGCGGCGCTGGAATGCTTCCTCCACCATGTGCCGCAGGTCCGGATCGAGCGCCTTCGACGAGGTGGTGCCGATGAAGCGGCTGTAGCAGCCCGAGCAGGCCAGCACCGAGAAATCGGCCGCCGCCGAATTGCCGTCGTCGCGCAGCACCAGAATGCCGGCGCAGTCGACGTTGAGCAGCGAGGCGAGCTGGGTCAGCACGCCCTCGGCCAGCCGCTGCATCGATTTGAAATCGTACAGCGTCGAGGCCGCGTCGATGATGATCTCGAGCCCGCGCCGCGTCTGCACCATGCGCTCGAGTTGCTGGTAGCTGCGCAGCGCGGCCGTCAGCGACGTGAACAGCTTGTCGGCGGTGAGCTCGGTCTTCGCCTTGTAGTCGTTGATGTCGTATTGCACGATGACGCGCCGTTCCGGCGCCTGGCCGGGCTGGCCGGTGCGCAGGATGATGCGCACGGTCTCGTTCTTGATCTCGTTGCGGATGAACTCGACGAGCTCGAGGCCGGCGACGTCGGTCTCCATGATGACGTCGAGCAGCACGGCTGCGATGTCGGGGTTGTCCCGCATCAGCGTGCGGCCTTCGGCCGCAGAGTAGGCGGAGAGGATCTCCAGCGTCGAACCGTTCAGGTTGTAATCGCTCAGCGCGAAGCGGGTGCCTTCATGGACGGCGTGATCGTCGTCGATAACGGCGATCTTCCATTTGCGGGCCGACGAGTCCTCCGGGGGGCTCTCGGTATCGTCGATCAGTTGGAGGACATCGTCCTGTTCGGCCATTGACTGGTTCCGTCGGCTGCTGCGTCAGTGATCGTGGGCTGGCCCATGGGCTGTCCTTTGGCGATCCTGGGCATGATAATGCGAAAAGTGGTGCCTTGTCCTACCCTTGACTCCAGCATCATGCGTCCACCGAGCTGCTGGGTGACGAGGTTATAGACGATGTGGAGGCCGAGGCCCGTACCACCTTCGTTGCGGCGCGTCGTAAAGAACGGGTCGAACGCCTGCCGCTGCACGTCCGGCGTCATGCCAGCCCCGTCGTCCGCGAAGATGATCTCGACATCGTCAGCGCCGCGCCCGCGCGCCGAGATGGTGATGGTGCCGGAGCGGCCATCGGCGAAGGCATGATTGACGGCGTTGAGGAAAAGATTGGTTAAGATCTGCCCATAGGCGCCGGGATAACCGTCGATCAGCAGTCCCTCGGGCACATCGACCGAGAGTGCGATCGCGGCCTTCTTCAGCACCGGCCGCAGGCTCGCCACGATCTGGTCGGTGGATTCGCTCAAGGCAAACTGGCGGCGCTCGGCATGCGAGCGATCGACGGCGACCTGCTTGAACGACTGGATCAGCTCGCCGGCGCGCGTCAGGTTCGCGACCAGTTGCTGCGATGCGTCACGCGAGGCGCGCACGAACTCGTCGAGCTTGGAGCGGCGCAGCGGCTCGGTCTTCAGGTCGTTATCGAACATCTCGCTGCGGCGGGCGAAGCTCGAGGCCACCGTCAGGCTGATGCCAATCGGATTGTTGACCTCGTGGGCGACGCCGGCGACGAGGCCGCCGAGCGCGGCGAGACGCTCGGCATCGATCAGGTTCTGCTGCGCGGTATTGAGCTCGAGCAGCGCGCTTTCGGCCTCCTCCTTGGCGGTGCGCAGCTCGTCCTCGGTCTTGCGCTTGGCGATCGCGTTTTCGCGGAACACTTCGACCGCACGCGCCATGGCGCCGACCTCGTCCTTGGCCGAGGTGCCCTGCACCGGCCGGTCGAGGTCCCCCGAGGTGATGGTGCGCATCGCGGCCATGATCTGCGCCAGCGGCAGGCGGATCGACAGCGCGATCATGACGCCGGCCGACATGATGACGCCGAGGAAGATCACGGCGATCGACAGCACCCGGCGCGAGATTGAGGTCAGCGTCTTGTCGAACGTCTCCTGCGCCTTCTGCTCGCGCTGGCGCATCTTCACCGAGAGATCGTCGATCGCGCCGATCGCGTCGGCCTGGCTGGCGTCGATCGAGTTGCGCAACAGATCGGTGCGGTTGGTGAGCTGCTCGCTGAGCTTGCCGAGCCCGTCGCGCAGCTCGGCGGTCTTGACCTTGAGCCGCGCCAGCGCCATCCGCTGCAGATCGTTCTCGGCCAGATCGGTCATGACGGGAATCGTCCGCTCGATCGTATCGATGTTGCGGCGGGCTTCCTCGGCCGACGAGGAGGCCAGCGAGAGGTAATAAGCGTTGGCGGCGACCAGCAGCGAGGTGAACGCTTCGCGCGACTTGCCGAGCGCGGGCCAGATCAGTGCATCGCGATGGCCGGTCGCGCCCTCGATGATCGAATAGAGTCCGGCCATGTCCTTGGTCGGCGACAGCACCTGCTCGTCATAGGTCTTGGCGATCCTGGTCTGCACGGTGCGCAGTTCGCCGAAGCCGTCGAGGAAACGGCTGGTGACGCGCTCCAGCTGCTCGACCGAGCCTGACAGCATCGGGTCGGTCGAGGCCCGGTTGGTCAGCGTGCCGAGCACGGCCTCGCGGAGCAGCAGGATTTCCGCGAACAGGTCCGGGCTCGGCTGGTTGATGTAGCGATGGATCAGGTTCTGCAGGCGGCTGGTCTCGCTTTCGAGCTTGGCCAGGATCTTGTCGGATTCCCGCACCTGGCGGACATCCTCCCAGGCCGAGCCGAGCACCTTCGCGCCGTTCCAGATCAGCACGGCCAGCACGATCACGACCGCGGAGTTGAGCAGGGCGATCGAAAGGATGCGCCAGCGGATCGGGACCGCACGCAGCAACTGGACGATGCGGAAACGGCCCTGCGGCCCGAAGGCCGCCCGCCGTCGCATCGTCCCGTCCTGCTTTGATGCGTCCAAGATCCGGTTACTCCATGTTGCGGATGCGTTCGATCAGCGCCGATATCGCGGGATCGCGCTCGGCCCTGGCGTAGATGCCGGCCATTGCAGCTTCGAACGGCTTGCGGTCGATATCGGCCACGATCTCGACGCCCGCCAGCTCCGCCTGCTTGCGCGAGCGCTGTTCGAGCTCCCGCCACCTCTCGCGCATGTAGACGCTGGAGCGCTGTGCGGCCTCGCGGAAGATCGCCTGCTCCTCCGGCGAGAGGCTGGCCCAGGCCTTTTGTGACATCAGCAGCACGTCCGGACTGAAAGTGTGTTGGGTCAACGTGTAGTAGCGGGCATGTTTGTAGTGACCGGTGGTGACGAAGGACGCCCAGTTGTTCTCGGCGCCGTCGATCAGCCCGGTAGCGAATCCGGTCAATACCTGGCCGTAGGGCATCTGGACCGGCTGGGCGCCGAGCGCGCGCATCACGTCCGACATCCGTTCGGATTGCTGCACGCGCAACCGCAGTCCCTTGACGTCGTCGAGCGAATGGACCGGGTGGACGCTGTTGTAGATCGAGCGGGCGCCGGAATCGTAGAAGGCCAGCCCGACGAAGCCGTGAGCCCCGAGACTGTTCAGGATCTCGCTGCCGATCGGTCCATCCAGCACGTTCTGCAGGTGCTCGGGCGATCGAAACAGGAACGGCATTGCCAGCACGTTGACCGACGGCACCATTGTCCCGATCAGCGCGACATTGGTCCGGTTCAGGTCGATGGCGCCGGCCCGGGTCTGCTCCAGCGTCTCCTTTTCCTCACCGAGCTGGCGGGAATGGAAGACCACGATGCGGTGCCGGCCGGCGGTGCGTTCAGCGATCAGGCGGTCCATGTAATTCAGCGCCTGGACGGTCGGATAGTCCTCATTCTGGGTATCGGCGGTACGGAATTCGCGCGCAAAAGCGCTCGCCGGGACCGCTGCCCATGACAGCGCGACGGCAAGCATCGTTATCCGCGAAAGGCCGGCGCGGCGGTACACAGGCTACAATTCCCCTTGTGATTTGTGTCCAGGGCGGGAAGAAAAGGTTCAACGCATTTTTAGCAGAATGGCGCCGGTTCGCCATCGGCCAAACGTTAAATCCGCGGTGCAACCTGTGGTGTCGGTTGAATCTGTGGTTGTAGCGCCTTATGAGGGCGTGTTGGCATCCGGGAACGGCTCGTCGTGAAGTTCGCTTTGAAGCTCGCCTTGAAGCTTTTGCACCTCGTCGTCGCGGCTCTTCTGCTTGTGTCGCCGGCGCGAGCGGCCACCGAGATCATGTGGTGGCACGCGATGTCGGGCGAGCTCGGCAAGCAGCTCGAGAAGCTTGCCGCCGATTTCAACGCCTCGCAATCCGACTACCGGATCGTGCCCGCCTACAAGGGCAACTATACCGAGACCGTCACCGCGGCGATCTTCGCCTTCCGCTCGCGCAGCCAGCCGGCGATCGTTCAGGTCAACGAGATCGCGACCGCAACCATGATGGCGGCCCGCGGCGCGATCTATCCGGTGTTCGAGCTGATGCGCGATCAATCCGAGGCATTCGCGCCGTCGGCCTATCTGCCCGCGGTGGCCGGCTACTATGCCGATGTCGACGGCAACATGCTGTCGTTCCCCTTCAATGCCTCGACGCCGATCCTCTACTACAACAAGGATATGTTCCGCTCCGCCGGGCTCGATCCGAGTGTGCCGCCGAGGACCTGGCCGGAGCTCGGCGTCGTGGCCAAGCGGCTGCGCGCGGCGGGCGCGATGTGCGGCGTGACCACGTCGTGGCCCTCCTGGATCAATGTCGAGAACTTCTCGGCCTTCCACAATCTGCCGATCGCAACCAAGGCCAACGGGTTTTCCGGGCTCGACGCCCAGCTGATCTTTAACAATCCGCTGGTGGTGCGCCACATCGCGCAGCTCGCGCAATGGCAGGCCGACAAGACCTTCGACTATAGCGGCCGCGGGCAGGCGGCCGAGCCGCGCTTCCAGAAAGGCGAGTGCGGCATCTTCATCGGCTCGTCGGGTACGCGCGCCGACATCAGGGCCAATTCCAAATTCGAGGTCGGCTACGGCATGATGCCGTACGAACCCGACGTGCAGGGCGCGCCGCAAAACTCGATCATCGGCGGCGCGACGCTGTGGGTGCTGCGCGACCGGCCGCGCGCCGAGTATGCCGGCGTGGCGAAGTTCTTCGCCTATCTGTCGCGGCCGGAGGTGCAGGCCGCCTGGCACCAGAACACGGGCTACCTGCCGATCACCCGCGCCGCATTCGATCTGACCCGTGCGCAGGGTTTCTACGATCGCAATCCCGGCGCCTCGATCTCGATCGAGGAGGTGACGCTGAAGCCGCCGACCGACAATTCGAAGGGCATCCGCCTCGGCTCGTTCGTCCTGATCCGCGACGTGATCGAGGAGGAGCTCGAGCAGGTGTTCGCCGGCAAGCGTTCGGCGCAGGCCGCGATGGACAACGCCGTCGAACGCGGCAACCGCCTGCTGCGCCAGTTCGAGCGCGCCAATCCGGATAGGTGAGGGGCATCCAGGCTGCTCAACTGTTTCTCCGTCATCCTGAGAGGATGTGAATGTATGACTCTGTGGTCGCGCAACAGATTCCATGTCGTCCCTGCGAAAGCAGGGACCCATAACCACCGAAGCTCATAGTTGTGCACCACTGGAACGACGGGTCCCTTTCACAACATCCGCCGCGGAGTATGGGTCCCTGCTTTCGCAGGGACGACAGTTGAATAAGCCTTTGCGCGGGGGATGACGGGGATGGATTGGGCGACGAGATTCCTTGAAATGATATCCCTTCCACCCCTCACCAACTACGACAGCTACCGCGCCTGGCGCAGCGACGCGTCGCGCTGGCTGCCGGTCGCGCGCGATATTGCCGATGGCCACGGGCTGTCGTGCGCCGCGCCGCACGTGTTCTCGACCGGTACCAACCTCGTCGTCGGGCTCGACGATGGCCTGATCCTCAAGCTCTTCCCGCCGTTTCTGCGCCCGCAATTCGTGTCCGAACGCGGCGCACTCGCGGCGTTGCGCGGAAGGCTCGGCATTCCGATCCCTGACCTGGTCGCGGAGGGCGAGCGTGACCGCTGGCCGTATCTCGTCATCACGCACCTCGCCGGCACCGTCGGTTCGGAGGTGTGGCCGGCGCTGCCGGAGGCCGAGCGGGAGCGTGTGCTCGCCGAGATCGGGGCCGTGATCGCCGAGGTGCAGCGCGTGCCGCCTGGCAACCTGCTTGCGATCGAGCCGCGCTGGGAGGCCTTCATGCGCACCCAGATCGCGCAGTGCCGGACGCGGCACCAACGGCTCGGCCTGCCGGCGAAATTCCTCACCTCGCTCGGCGATCTCCTGCGTGACGCCACTGAGTTGATCCCGATGAACGCGCCGCCGGTGATCCTGACCGGCGAATACATCCCGGAGAACTTTCTGCTCGGACGCCGGGCCGACGGCTGGCACGTCGCCGGCCTGTTCGACTTCGGCGACGTCCGGACGGGGTGGGGTGAGTACGACCTGCTCGGCCCCAGCGCCTTCATGGCCGCCGGGCATCCGCGCCGGGTGCGCAGCCTGTTCGACGGTTTCGGCATCTCGCGCACTGACGTGACGTTCACGCTGAAGCGGCGGCTGATGGCGCTCTTGATGCTGCACTCTGCGAGCGATCCGCTCCGGCACATCTGCATCGAGCGTTGGCCGGAGCGGGTTGATGACTTCGTGCAGTTGCAGGAGTTGGTCTGGCCGGATTAGCGCGCTTCAGCGCGCGACATCCATTGCCGGCCACAAAGCAAGCAGGAGTCGTTTCTTGCTCATTCATTGAGCATATCGCCCGTCTTTGTATGCAATTGGCGATGGGAGATTTTGCCCGACCGGGATACCTGTCGACGTTTTCTCTCGCCCCGGCAAGGCATTAGCAGGACATAAGATTTCGTTAAGGGTTGGCACAATCCTTGCGATCTGAGTTCCAAGGCCGTTTCCCAAGGCGTTGGAGCATCACATGAAGCGTCGCGATTTCCTCAAATCGGTGTCCGGACTGGCCGCGGGGGCGCTGGCGCCGACCGCGCCGGCGATCTGGTCGCCGGCCAAGGCCGACGCGCGCTCCGAGACGCTGCTCATCGTCTCCGAAGGCGGTCCCAACAATCTCGATATCCACGGCGTCGGCACCAACGTGCCGGGCTATGAGGTGTCGTGGAATTGCTACGACCGCCTGATCAGCCACGAGATGAAGAGCGGTCCGGGCGGTGTGCCTTATTACGACCGTGACAAGTTCAAGCCCGAGCTCGCCGAGGATATCAACATCGGCGACATGTCGGTCACCTTCAAGCTGCGCAAGAACGCCAAATTCCACGACGGCACGCCTGTCACGGCGAAGGACGTCAAATGGTCGCTCGACCGTGCCGTCTCTGTCGGCGGCTTCCCGACCTTCCAGATGAGCGCGGGCTCGCTGACCAAGCCCGAGCAGTTCGTGATCGTCGACGACACCACGGTGCGCGTCGACTTCCTGAAGAAGGACAAGCTGACGATCCCCGACCTCGCGGTCATCGTGCCCTGCATCGTCAATTCCGAACTGGTGAAGAAGAACGCCAGCGAAAAGGATCCGTGGGGCCTCGAATTCACCAAGCAGCAGACCGCGGGCTCCGGCGCCTACAAGGTGACCAAGTGGACCGCCGGCACCGAAGTCGTCATGGAGCGCAACGACGATTGGGTCTGCGGTCCGCTGCCGAAGATCAAGCGCGTGATCTGGCGCATGGTGCCGCAGGCCGGCAACCGCCGGGCGCTGCTCGAGCGCGGCGACGCCGACATCTCCTACGAGCTGCCGTTCAAGGATTTCCAGGAGATGAAGGCGAACGGCAAGCTCAACGTGGTCTCGCTGCCGTTCTCCAACGGCATCCAGTATATCGGCATGAACGTGACCAAGCCGCCGTTCGACAATCCCAAGGTGCGGCAGGCGATGGCCTACGCGATGCCGTACCAGAAGATCATGGATGCGGTGCTGTTCGGTCTCGCCAACCCGATGTTCGGCGCGGCAAAGGACAAGCCGACCGAGGCCGCCTGGCCGCAGCCGACCAAGTATTACACCGACATGGAGAAGGCCAAGGCGCTGCTCGCGGAGGCCGGCTACGCCAACGGTTTCGAGACCACGATCTCGTTCGACCTGAATTTCGCAGGCGTCAACGAGCCGCTCTGCGTGCTGGTGCAGGAGAGCCTCGCGCAGCTCGGCATCAAGACCACGATCAACAAGGTGCCCGGCGCCAACTGGCGCACCGAGCTCACCAAGAAGGAAATGCCGCTGTTCACCAACGTGTTCTCGGGCTGGCTCGATTACCCCGAGTACTTCTTCTACTGGTGCTACCACGGCAACAATTCGATCTTCAACACGATGAGCTACAAGTCATCAGAGATGGACAAGCTCATCGACGGTGCGCGCGTCGCCGCCGCGAATGGCGACACCGCGGCCTACGACGCCGACGTCAAGGGCTTCGTCGATCTCGCCTTCGCCGACATCCCGCGCATCCCGCTCTATCAGCCCTTCGTCAACGTCGCGATGCAGAAGAACGTGACCGGCTACGAATACTGGTTCCACCGCCGCCTCGACTATCGCGCGATGGCGAAGGGGTGAGGCGGTGATGCTGATGGCCCGCCACGCATCGGCATATGGCGTTCATTCGCGTGAGGTGAGCACATCTCTCAGGCTCCCTCCCACCTTGCGGGGGAGGGAGCCCTGCCAGTCCTGTCGTGGCGTTGCTGCCGGAGACCGCGAGGCGCAGATGCTGATCATCCGCGACACGCCGGCGTCGGCCGCTCACGTGAGTGAGGTGAGCACGCCTCTCAGGCTCCCTCCCCCCTTGCGGGGGAGGGTGGGGAGCTGTCTCTTATACACATCTGACGCTGCCGACG
>NZ_JAQOSR010000350.1:0-2146 GCF_046718885.1 Bradyrhizobium sp. UFLA01-814
CTGATGCATTGTCCGGTTCCGGCGTCGCATTGCAGCGGCCGGGTCTCGACGACGGTGAAGATGCGCTGGTCCTTGAGTGAGTAGTTGAAGCGGGCATTGGGGTCGACCGCGTTCTTCACCGCGTCGGTGATCTGCGCCACCAGTGTGCGGTAGGTCGCGAGATCGACGGTGCCGCCGAGCTCGCGGTTCTGCAGGTTGATGTAGATGTCGGCGGCGGGGCCGGAGGTGCGGATCCCGACCTTGCTGGTGTCGATCCCGGCGTTGCGCAGGATGTTGGCGAGATTGACCGAGGTGTGGAACGGCGCGAAGCCGTGGTCCGACACCACGATCACGTTGCTGTCGCGGCCCGCCGCGTCGGCGATCTGCTTCACCGCTCTGTCGGCCGTCTGGTAGGCGAAACGGATGTAGGACGCGTATCGCTTGACCTTGGCGGCATCCTGGTTGGCACCGATCGAATTCGGGTCGGTCGGGTTGGTGCCCTGGCGGGGATCGGTCAGCAGGAACTGGTGTTCGGAGCCGTCGGGCTGCTCGATATAGACCATGACGAGGTCGGCGTCCGGATGGGTCTTGATCGCGCGCTCGCCGATATTGGCCTGGTAGCGCACGAAGGTCTTCACCATGTCCTCGAACATGGTCTCGATCTCGACGTCGGGGAAATTGGTGAAGCCCGGGCTCAGCCGCTCCGGAATGCGGAAGTCGGCCTGCGGACGCCAGAACCCGATGTTGTTGTTGATGTCGTCGACGTCGGCGAGAACAGGCGTGTTGCGCGGGATGTAGTTGGCGCCGTAGCGGGCGAAGCGCACCACCGAGAGATCGGGAGACAGCGCAGAGACGAAGTACGCGGCACCAACCTTCGCCCCGCTGCCTTCAAAGAAGAACGGTGCGTTCTCGCCGCCGAACTTGACATAGGCCGGTCCGGTCGACGGCGCGTGGAACGGGCCTGCGGTGATGCCGCGGTTGGCATCGAAGAACACCAGCGTGTCGTAGTTCACCTTACGATCGTTGGTGGTGTCAATCGCGGCGACACGGATCGAATATTTGACGTCGAGCGTCGAGGCGTTGGTGCAGGTCGCGGTTGCCGCGGCGGAGCAGGAGAACGTCTCGATCGGTGCCGAGGTCACCAGCACCGGGCTGAACGAGAAATGGCCGGCAGCCTGCAGCGCCGCCACGATGCTCGGGTCGGTCGTGAAGTCGCCTCGCGACAGCGAAAAGCCCTGGGCCCCAATGCCGCCGAACGCGCCGAACGGGACCGTGAAGTCGGTGATGCGGGTCGGCTGGGCCGGCTGCACCACGGTCTTGTTGATGGAGATGTCGGCGCCGTCGCCGCCGGGCCAGGTCGCCGTGACGACCTTCTTGCCCTGCTGGCGCAGCTGCACCCACAACGGCACCGCTGTCGGGTGCGGCGATGGCCCGAGCGGGCTCTCGCTGTAGCCGCCGATCGGCGCCGCAAAGCCGCTGATGCTGCCGGAGATCGGCCCGACGATCGGCTCGAACGTGTTCGAGGGGATGTCGTTGTGGACCGCCGTCGAACCGGTCGCGATCGCGATATGTGACACCGCGGTGAGCGACGGTGACGCCGTCACGTTCTGCAACGCCACTGCGCCGCGCCGGCTGAGCCGGGCGAGGCCGCCGTCGCGCGGCAGCACGCCTTCCTCGATGAACTTCTGGATGAAATCGGGCTTGGCACCGTCGAGCGAGATCATCACCACGCGCGGCTTGCGGCCATGATGACCACCGTCATGGTCCTGGTCTTGATCCTGATCGTGACCGCGAGCATCGCCAACGCCGCGATCATCATTATCGCCGTCTTGACCGGCGCGTGCCGCAGTTGCAGTCCATGCCAGCGACGCGACAAGCGACATCGCCGTCGTAACGGAAACGAAAGTCTTCAATTTCATGAGGATGCCCCAACATCGCTGCGCGAACGCACAAACGGAAACCGTTCAGCAATCTTCGGGGGCTTGCCTGACGCGCATGTGACGCGCGCGCGACGACGCAACGACAGTGCGTCGATGCGTCACAACCGCAGTTCGTATTGCCTCACGCGAAGAACGCGCGTGAACACAACGCGCTAAAGCGGGATGGGTTTAGGTTGAATCGATTTGGGATTCCCAAATCAGTGTGTTTCTGATTCACCATGCTGGCT
>NZ_JAQOSR010000351.1:0-2076 GCF_046718885.1 Bradyrhizobium sp. UFLA01-814
ACCTTGTCCTCCCGATCGGATAGGCTTTTAGCCGGTGCCCGCGCCGCGGGGCGCGCCGTCAACTTGCCAAGGCAACTATATCATATAACGGTTTTGGCAAGGCGGATTTGCGCGGGACGCACCTTCGCCGCAGCGCAAGATGCGGCGGGGCGGACCGGGGCGGAGGGTGCGACGAGGCGTCCGCCCGGCGGATTTCGTCTTGAATATCCGTCCGAATTAGATAACATGTTAAGTAATGAGACCGGGCAGCAAGCCCGTCCTGGAGAGGAGGAGACGTGATGAGGAAGACAGTGTTGGCGGTGTTGATGGCCGCCGCCATCGTGCCGGCCGCGGGACCTGCCGTCGCGCAGGACAAGACCGTCAATCTCAAGGTGTCGCTATGGGTGCCGCCGGCGCATCCGCTGGTGCCGGCGACGCAGGCCTGGGCCGCCGACATCGAGAAGGCATCGGGCGGCACCATCAAGGTCACCGTGTTTCCGTCCGAGCAGCTCGGCAAGGCGTTCGACCATTACGACATGGCGCGCGACGGCATCGCCGACGTCACCTATGTCAATCCCGGCTATCAGCCCGGCCGTTTCCCGATCGCGGCCGCCGGCCAGCTTCCGTTCACCTTCTCCGACGGCAAGAAGGGCACGCTGGCGCTGAACGAGTGGTACCACAAATATGCGCCGACCGAGATGAAGGACACCAAGCTGTGCTTCGCCTTCATCCACGATCCGGGCGCGCTGCACGGCAAGAAGAAGATCGTGCTGCCGAGCGATCTCTCCGGCGTCAAGGTGCGGCCCGCGCAGAGCACCATCGGCGAGATGGTGAAGATGTTCGGCGGCACCAATGTGCAGGCCTCCGCGCCGGAATCGCGCGACGCGATCGAGCGTGGCGTGGCCGACGAGATCACCTTCCCCTGGGGCTCGATCTTCCTGTTCGGCATCGACAAGGTGGTGAAGTACCACATGGACGTGCCGCTCTATTCGACGGTGTTCACCTACAACATGAACCTTGCCAAATATAATTCGATGTCGGCTGCCCAGAAGAAGGTGATCGACGATCACTGCACGCCGGAATGGGCCTCCAAGGTCACCGATCCCTGGACCGATTTCGAAGCCAATGGCCGCACCAAGATGAAGGCGCTGGAAGGCCACGAGGTCTATCCGCTGACATCGGATCAGCTCGCCGAGTGGAAGAAGGCGGTCAAGCCGCTGCGCGACAGCTGGGCCGAGGCGGTGAAGAAGGCCGGCGGCGATGCGGCAAAGATCGACGCCGATCTGCAGGCCACGCTGAAGAAGTACGAGGCGGGGATCTAGCCGACTTCGTCATTCCGGGGCGCGCGTCAGCGCGAACCCGGAATCTCGCGCCACAATCCCCGGATTCCGGGTTCGCTCGCATGGCGAGCGCCCCGGAATGACGGTTCCTGACAGCGATAGTCCGACATCATGGCTGCCAACTCCGAAGTTTCCCCAGACGGTGCGATCACCGGCCCACCCGAGCCGGCGCGCAAGAATTTCATGGACCGCTTCATCGATTCGATCGAATGGGTCGCGGCCTTCTTCGTCGGCGTCGTCGCGCTCAACACCTTCACTGCGGTGTTCATGCGAAAATTCTTCGCGGTGACCATCCCCGACTACTACAATTTCGGCCAGTTTCTGCTCGGCATCCTGATCTTCTGGGGCATTGCGGCGACCAGCTATCGCGGCACCCACATCACCGTGGATCTGGTCTGGGCCAACGCCACGCCGCGCTATCAGCGCTGGATCGACATCTTCGCGACGCTGGTGCTGCTGTTCGTGGTGAGCGTGCAGACCTACACGCTGGTCGACAAGGTGATCGACACCAGGAACAGCCATATCGTCACCATGGATCTCGGTGTCCCGGTCTGGCCGTTCTTCCTGGTGTCGTGGATCGGCGATGTCTCCGCGGTGCTGCTGATCGCGATCCGCACTTACCGCCTGATCTTCCATCCGGAAGATATCCATGATGCCAAGATCAAGACCGCGGAGTAGACGGCCATGAGTCTCGATCTCAGTCCCGAGACCGTCGCCGTGATCGGCTTTGTCAGCCTGTTCGTGCTGATGCTGCTCC
>NZ_JAQOSR010000352.1:0-2039 GCF_046718885.1 Bradyrhizobium sp. UFLA01-814
GCCGCAAAACTCTGGCCGGTCTCGCGCCGGAACAGACGTGTCAGCGTCCGCCGGCTGAGCTGGCAGCGATCGGCCCATTCGTCGAGCGTGAGATCGGAACTCGGATCGACCAGCACGGCTTCGCAGATCGCGGCGAGCCGTGGATCGGGCGGCACCTGCACATGCAGCGACACTTCCGGCATCCTGCCGATCTCGTCGAGCAGGAAATCGACCAGCCTGCCGTCGCGTCCTTCCGGATCGTAACGGGTCGGCATGTGCACCGCTTCTTCCATCAACGCTTCGACCAGCGCGGAGACCCTGATCAGGCGGCACGTCGCCGGAGCATTCCTGATGCGGTCAGGCGTGACATAGATGGTCTGGATCTCGACCTCGCCCCAGGCCCGCGACTGGTGCGCGACGCCGGCCGGAATCCACAGACCGTGGCCGGGCGGCACGACGAAATGGCCGCGCTCGGTCATCATCGAGGTCACGCCCGCGGTCTGCAGGATGAATTGATCGCGTCGGTGCGCGTGTCGCGCGCTGGTGCTTTCGTTCGGATAGGAGGCCGCCATCGCCGCGAGCGGCCGTTCGACCTGTTGCAGCTGCCCGGCATAGTGCGCGGCCGCTGCGGGACCTGATTGCTTGCGGCAAACGCGCAAGCCGGTGGTGTCATTTCGTCGCGCTGCGACTTTCAAGTGTCGTGAGCTCCTGATCGATCGTCGTTTTCGCAGGGTGCTCATGCATCTTCCGGGCCACTTGGCCCGATCGCGATGGTTGTTGTCCCCCTTCAGGTAGCGCGGGCTATGGCGTTTGGCAACAATGCCTCACCCCGCGGCATTCGCCGAAATCGAATGTGAGAGCGCGGAGACGGAGAGGTCCGATGAACAGACGCGAATTCACCAAGGCAATGCTGGCCTGCGGTGCAGCCATCCCGTTCGGCATCACGCGGGCGGCGGGCCAGACCCGCGGTGGAACGCTCAACACCATCATCCAGCCCGAGCCGCCGGTTCTGGTGACCGCGCTGAACCAGCAGCAGCCGACCTTGACGCTCGGCGGCAAGATTTACGAAGGCCTGCTGAAATACGGCGCCGATCTCAAGCCGATGCCCGGCATGGCGCAATCGTGGGAGATCTCGCCCGACGGCCTGACCTATACGTTCAAGCTGTTTCCGGGCATCACCTTCCACGACGGCAAGCCAATGACCTCGGAGGACGTGGTCTTCAGCTGCATGAAGCTGCTGGTGGAGACGCATCCGCGCGCACGGCAAAACTTCGCACGCGTGGCGTCGGCGGAGGCGCCCGATCCGCTCACCGTGGTGTTCAAACTGAAGCAGCCGTTCGCGCCCTTCATCGGCTGCTTCGATTGCACGTCCGCCCCGATCGTGCCGAAGCACATCTATGACGGCACCGACTACCGCAAGAACCCGGAGAACGACAAGGCGATCGGCACCGGCCCCTTCAAGCTGAAGGAGTGGGTGCGCGGCTCGCATGTTCATCTCGTCCGCCACGACGGCTACTATCAAAAGGACCAGCCCTATCTCGACGAAATCGTCTACCGCGTGATTCCGGATGCGGCCTCGCGCGCGCTGGCGCTCGAGAATGGCACGGTGCAGCTCGTGCAATGGTCCGACGTCGAATTCTATGACGTCCAGCGCTTCAAGGCGCAGAAGAACCTCGAATTCACCACCAAGGGCTACGAGTATTTCGCGCCGCATCAGTGGCTCGAAATGAACAACCGCATCGCGCCGATGAACGACAAGCGGTTCCGGCAGGCGGTGATGCACCTGATCGATCGCGAGGCGTTCAGCAAGCGGGTTTATTTCGGCAATGCCAAGGTGGCGACCGGACCGATCTCGTCGAAGACGCGGTTCTACGATCCGAACGTGAAGCGCTACGAGTTTTCGGTCGACAAGGCCAAGGCCCTGCTCGACGACATGGGATTGAAGCCTGGCGCCAACGGCAAGCGCGCCGAGATCAAGTATATCGTGCCGCCCTATGGCGAGTCCTATCAGCGGGCCGGCGAATTCTTCCGCCAGAGCTTCGCGCGGGTCGGCATCGACC
>NZ_JAQOSR010000353.1:0-2006 GCF_046718885.1 Bradyrhizobium sp. UFLA01-814
ATCCTAAGTCTCGTGGGCTCGGAGATGTGTATAAGAGACAGAGATACACGCGCGTGTGCGCAATCGGACGGCCAATCGTCTCAACGACAACGTCTCCCCTTCGCACGCAGATCCAGGTTGAGTACGTGGTGGTTTCAGAAGGCGCGTACAGATTATAAATCTTCTGGACCCGACTGCTCGCAAAGATCTTCTCGATCAGTTCCGCCGTCAGCCACTCGCCCGCCAAATTGACGACGCTGGTCGAAGCCGGCACCGCTTTCCTGTCGACCAGAGCGGCGATCGCCGAGGGCACTGTGTTGATCAAAGAGATATCCAAAGACCTCTCGGCCAGCGCCAGCGCATTCTCGACAAGGTAAAGCGTGCTTCCTTGCGAAAGCGGAACGAAGCACTCATAGACGGACAGATCAAAACTGATCGAGGTGGCAAACAGCGTGCGGCTGATCTCTGATGCCGTAAACACGTCGCTGCTCCAATGCAGCAGGTTCACGGTGCTCGCATGCTCAATCATGACGCCCTTGGGCGTGCCTGTTGATCCAGAGGTGTAGATCACATAGGCGAGATGGCGTGAGGTGAGGCCGAGCGCACGCGCGTCCGGATCCGATTCCGGCAGATTGGCCCATTCCGGCGTCGCCGCCGCCAGATCCACCACCGTCAGATCGAGTAGGGCATCGTCGCCCAGCGCCGATCGTCCCGCCGCATCGGCCAGCAACAGGTGGGGCGCCGCATCCTCCAGCACCTGGTGCAGCCGCACCGACGGATAGGCCGGATCCAGCGGCAGATAGGCGCCCCCCGCCTTGAGGATCGCCAAAAGCCCGACCACCATCGCCACGCTGCGCGCAACGCAGATCGCCACCGGCTGGTCCGGCTTCACCCCGAGCCCGATCAGATGATGCGCCAGGCGGTTGGCCCGCGCATTCAGCTCGCCATAGCTTAGCCGCTCCTCCTCATGCACCACCGCCACCGCGTCCGGCGCACGGCGAACCTGTGCCTCGAACAGCTCGTGGATGCACTGCTCCGCAGGATACGGCGCCCCCGTCCGGTTCAGTTTCTCCAGCAGATAGGTGCGCTCGTCGGCTGGCAGGATGTCCAGCTCCCGCACCGGCGTGCTCGGTGCATGCTCCAGCGCCTCTGCCAGCTGCTCCAGCGCCCGCTGCATGTAGCCACAGATCCGATCCGCCGAGATGGGCTCCACCACCTGCGCCGTCAGCCCGAGCGCCTCGCCAAAATCCTCCACCGACAAGGTCAGCGGATAATTGGTGCGCTCCTCCTCGCCCAGCCATTCCACGCCGGACAGCACATCATCGGCTGCGGAGGCGGTGACCGCCGCCGGCGTGTTGTGGCGGTAGTTCAACAGCGCGCTGAACAGCGGCGCCGGCGCCGCAACGCCGCTGCAGCGCTGCGCCAGCGCCAGCGAGGCATGCTCATGTACGAGCAGCTCGGCCAGCCGCGCGTGGGTGGTCCGCACGCTCGCCTCGACGGCGGTCCCATCAAGATCAAGCCGCAGCGGCAGCGTGTTGATGAACAGCCCCATCGCGCGGTCGCCACCTGCACCCCCATGCATGCGGCCGAACAGCACCGTGCCGAACACCACCTGCTCGCGGTCGCTGCTGCGCGCCACCACCTGACCCCAGGCCAGATGGCACAGGCTCGCCAGGCTCACCCCCAGCCGCCGCGCCTGAACCCGCAGCCGCGCGTTGAGCGCCTGCGGCAGCATCCGCTGCGCCTCACGGGTCCCGCTGCCGTCGCCCTGGACCTCGCACAGGCCAAAGGGCGTGCACGGCTCATCGATGTCCCCCAGCAGCTCCCGGAAGAACTCTTCATGCGCGTCTGCACCCACGCCAAGCCGTACCGCCGCCACCAAGTTGCGGAACGGCTGCGGGGCTGCCAGCTCCTGCTCGCGTCCCTCCAGCACGGCTCGGACCTCGGCATGCATCACCTCCAGTGTCGTGTGATCCCCGATCAGATGATGCTGCAGCTCCAACAGCAGCCAGCGCCCGCTGCCGGGC
>NZ_JAQOSR010000354.1:0-1941 GCF_046718885.1 Bradyrhizobium sp. UFLA01-814
CCGCCTTGAGGATCGCCAAAAGCCCGACCACCATCGCCACGCTGCGCGCAACGCAGATCGCCACCGGCTGGTCCGGCCTGACCCCGAGCCCGATCAGATGATGCGCCAGCTGGTTGGCGTGCGCATTGAGCTCGCCATAGCTTACGCGCTGGTCCTGATAGACCACCGCCACCGCATTCGGCGCCTGGCGCACCTGCGCCTCAAACAGCTCATGGATGCACTGCTCCGCAGGATACGGCGCCGCCGTCCGGTTCAGCTCCTCCAACAGATACGCCCGCTCGTCCGCTGGCAGGATGTCCAGCTCCCGCACTGGCATGTCCGGCGCATGCTCCAGCGCCTCTGCCAGCTGCTCCAGCGCCCGCTGCATGTAGCCGCAGATCCGATTCGCCGAGATAGGCTCCACCACCTGCGCCGTCAGCCCGAGCGCCTCGCCAAAATCCTCCACCGACAAGGTCAGCGGATAATTGGTGCGCTCCTCCTCGCCCAGCCATTCCACGCCGGACAGCGCATCATCGGCTGCGGAGGCGGTGACCGCCGCCGGCGTGTTGTGGCGGTAGTTCAACAGCGCGCTGAACAGCGGCGCCGGCGCCGCAACGCCGCTGCAGCGTTGCGCCAGCGCCAGCGAGGCATGCTCGTGCGCCAGGAGCTCGGCCAGCCGGGCATGCGTGGTTCGCACGCTCGCCTCGACCGCGGTGCCGTCAAGATCAAGCCGCAGCGGCAGCGTGTTGATGAACAGCCCCATCGCGCGGTCGGCGCCCGCCCCGCCATGCATGCGGCCGAACAGCACCGTGCCGAACACCACCTGCTCGCGGCCGCTGCTGCGCGCCACCACCTGCCCCCACGCCAGATGGCACAGGCTGGCCAGGCTCACCCCCAGCCGCCGCGCCTGGCTGCGCAGCCGCGCGTTCAGCTGCTGCGGCAGCATCCGCTGCGCCTCTCGAACCCCGCTGCCGTCGCCGCGCACCTCGCTCAAGCCGAACGGCGTGCTCGGCTCGTCAATGTCTGCCAGCCACCCCCGGAAGAACGCTTCATCCGCCTTGGCATCAGCGCCGAGATGCGCCTGCGCCACCAGATTGCGGAACGGCTGTGGCTCGGTCAGCTCATGCGCCCGCCCCTCCAGCTCAGCGCGGACCTCGGCACGCATCACCTCCAGTGTCGTGTGATCCCCGATCAGATGATGCTGCAGCTCCAACAGCAGCCAGCGCCCGCTGCCGGGCTCGCGCGCGATCACAAACCGCAACAAGGGCGCTCGGCCAAGATCGATGCGCTGCCGGCGCGGATCAAACCGATCCTTAAGCTGCGCGGCGCCAGGACCACAAGACCCGTCCAGCTCGACCTCGCTCACCTCCAGCGATGCGTGGCGCCACACCACCTGCGCCGGGCGCGACAGCCCCTCCCAGACGAACGAGGTGCGCAGAATGTCGTGCCGGTCCACCACCCGCTGGACCGCGGCAAGATAGCGCTCCAACACGCCACGGTCGGCAAACGCCATCTGCGATACCAGCAGGTACGGATCGCCCTTTGTCGCCAACAGATGATGGAACAGGATGCCGTCCTGCAGCGGCGACAAGCCATAAATGTCCTGGATGTTGCCGACCCCGCCGGACACTGTGGCGATGATCCGGTCGATCTCGCCCTGCGCCAGCTCAATGAGCGGCAACATCTCTGGCGTGATCGCCGTACTCTGTTCGGTGATCCGATTGGCCGGGACCGCCACCTCCTGATGACTGCCCAGGCTTGCGGCCTGATCGGCCAGCACCGGCCTGGCGAACAGCGTGCGCACCTCAACCCCCAGCGACTGCCGCCGCAAACGCTCGATCAGTTGCACCGCCAGCAGCGAGTGCCCGCCGAGCGCAAAGAAGTGGTCGTGGCGTCCGACCCGCTCCACACCCAGAAGCTCGGCCCAGATCTGTGCCAGCGTGATCTCGATCTCGCCTTGCG
>NZ_JAQOSR010000355.1:0-1938 GCF_046718885.1 Bradyrhizobium sp. UFLA01-814
TAGTAGTACGCACCGGCCTTGCCGAAATTGGCCTGCATGAATTCGAGCGACTGACCCGATCACACCTTAGTCGCGGCTGTTACCGACGTTGCCTTCTTGCTGGATTTGTTCGGCACATGGCACGACGAGTGGGACGACAAGACGGCTGGTGGCTTTGTCGGCTTTACCACCATGACCGTGCGCGCGAATGGAAAGATAACGCGCTCGAGATATCCGTCGGTGTCGACCTTGTAGCCCTTGATGATGTCGTCGGAATCAACTTCTTCGCCGGTGTCGGCGTCGACCTTCAGATATTTGATCTGGTGGCCGGTCTTCTTGTTGATCTGGTTGAAGCTGATCTTGTCGGATTCAGAGGTCGCCGGGAACAGTGCAATGGGACACGTCACCAGCGATAACCGCAAAAAGCCCTTCCAATTGGCGCGCGGCGCCATGCTCAAACAAACTCCACTACACTGAATGGTATCAATATAGGACGCCGGTCAGCGAAGTGGAGTCTGCGCTAGCAGTCGGGGCAGGCATCTCCGATGCTGCGCAGGACCTCCTGACACTCTTCCGGCGTGGCGCCCGGGAAGGGCCGGTTCCACGCCGCCTCGCGAGCCCGGTTCCGCGCATCGGGGTCGGTGCGATCGAGGGCATGACCGTGGTGCTCGCACTCCCTGACGGCTGGTGCTCGATCAGCATGCCGAGCGCCCAGCCTTCGAGGCTCCGATAGGCTGGACGGGCGGCTTGCTGCGGCGGGCGATGTTGCGCATTGGGCTTCATGGTGTGGTCTCGAATCAACCGACACCGCCAGTTATAGCACCTGCGTCAACGGGCCCTTCCTCGTGCCAAAACTTATGCCCGCTATGTAGGTTAGGAACCGAAGTCATTGAGTCGTTGTTCCCGATCTGCCGCAACGAAACTGCGGCGCGATTGGGAGGCCTGAAATGGCAAAGAAAGCGAAGAAGCAGAGCGCGCGCGGTCGCAAGCAGGACCGTACGCGCGTCGCTGGCGGGCAGCAGTGCCCCGGCTCTTGCCCCCGAAGACCCGGGGCACACTCGCGATCAGCGCTCGGTTTGATCGGGTTCACGGCGTCGAGCCTTGGCATGAACGCAGCTCTCGCTGGGGCGCGCCGGCTAAACTCACACCGGCCGAATCCTCTGTTTTAGCTTTCGATTGATGAGCATCTCGGCACGTCGTCTTGCCAGCTCAGGCAGCCTGGTTCGAACGGTACTGCGTATTGTTTCTCCGTCCATCTCAATGGTGATTTCGAATTGATCATCGTATCGCCGTGTCACTTTGAACGTGACACCTCTATGAATGAAAGTGCTTGGCATGACCGCGATTTAGCAAGCTCGGTCCAGTGCCTGCACCGGGAAGCTACGGGAAATCGTCCCGCTGCAGGAATAGACCTATGCTAAAAAAGCGGAATTTTCTCCTGTCAGGATTCACACGCGTTATTTTCGGACCGGGCGTCGTTTGGGATGATCCGAACAACGGGCAGGTAATTTTCATTCCGTATTTTTTCGGCCCTAGTAACGACGATCGTTGCTACTCGGTGGACAGCGGTCGGCGATCCAGCTTGGCCCCAGCATGATCCGGATGCTGGGGCCACTTCTTTAAAGTGAAGTGAGGCGGCCTTAGTCGCCCCTCACAGTTGAAGTCGTCACCAGTCGGTTCTTAGTTGATATCGATGCTTCAATCTGAACGTCGTGGCTCGCTGTCGAGACGGCATAGGGCGTCGAGAATAGCCTCGAGCCTGACCGGTGATCGTAGATCCCGTGGCGCCCGTAAGCCTGGACGGCACGGAACCGCGGCAGCGTCAGACGCCCATGACGCCAAGAGAGCGCGTTTTTCTTCCGTGGTCAGGGACAGATCCGCCGTAAGCGTAGCTCTGCGGCCCTTTTGAATGGCGCTTGACGCCTATTTTGTTCGCGTGGCGCGTCGCCGCGATATCCA
>NZ_JAQOSR010000356.1:0-1932 GCF_046718885.1 Bradyrhizobium sp. UFLA01-814
ACTATACCATGGTCGTCGGCAGCGTCAGATGTGTATAAGAGACAGCTCTCCAGGAGTCACATCGTGGAGAGAGCCCCCACCCGTATTGCATCTTCGATGCAATACGACCTAAGAGCGAGCTTCGCTCGTCTCGACCCCCGCAGGCGGGAGAGGTAGAACCAGTCTGCCTCGAGACCTTCATCCCAACTCATCCTGGTCTAGCGCCCGATCGCGCGCTGCAAGGCCGGCATCAGTTTCGGGTCGCGGCATTGCGCGACGTTGAAGCGCATGAAGGCGGCGGCCGTCTGCGAGGCGCTGAACACGTTGCCCGGCGCCAGCACGACATTGTCCGCGAGCGCCAGCCGCGCCACGTCGGCGGAATCGCATCCGTCGGGCAGATGGCACCACAGATAGAAGCCGCCGCGTGGCATCAGCCAGGGTGTGACGCCGATGCGCTGCAATTTGTCGCCGACGTCGCGGCGGGCGCGGGCAAGGCGCCGGCGCAGCTCCTCGACATGCTTGCGATAGAAGCCGCTCGACAGCACGCTGGCGATGATCTCAGTGGCAACCGCGCTCGGCCCGCCGAAACCGGTCGCGACCTGGAGATCGACGAGATCCTCGATCCAGTCCGCGCGCGCGGCGATGAAGCCGCAGCGCACCGATGCCGACAGCGTCTTGGAGAAGCTGCCGATCCGGATCACCCGGTTGAGCCCGTCGAGCGCGGCGAGCCGCGCCGAAGGCTCCGGCTCGAAGTCCGCAAAGATGTCGTCCTCGACGATGGTGAGATCGTAGGCTGTGGCGGCATTCAGCACGCGGTGCGCGGTCTGCGGCGACAGCGTCGCGCCGGTCGGATTATGCAGTGCCGAGTTGGTGACATAGAGCCGCGGTCGCTCGGCGGCCAGTGTCGCCTCGAAGCTCGCGACATCGGGCCCCGACGCCGTATAGGGCACGCTGACGATGCGAACCTGATGCGCGCGCAGCAGCGCCCGGAAATTGAAGTAGCAGGGATCGTCGACCAGCACGGTGTCGCCGGGCCGCAGCAGGAAGCGGCAGACGAGGTCGATCGCCTGGGTGCCGGATGCGGTCAGCAAGAGCTGCTCGGGCGGCACCTCGAGGCCCTCGTCGGCAAACCGCGCCATCAGGATCCGGCGCAGCGCGAGCGAGCCGCGCGTCGCACCATAGTCGGAGAGCACGGCGTCGTCGGCCCGCGCCAGGCCGCGCAACGCGCGCCGCAGCGCCTCCGTCGGCATCCACTCGGCCGGCAGCCAGCCGCAGCCGGGCTTGAGCGCGCCGGTCTCGGCATCGAGCGATTGCCGCGACACCCAGAACGGATCGACCGCGCGGTCGCGCTGCGGCTGGTCCTTGGCGAGTGCGAGCGGCGGCAGCGCCGCAGACGAGACATAGAAGCCGGAACCGGGCCGGGCCCGGATCAGGCCCTCGGCGACGAGGCGGTCATAGGCTTCGACGACGGTGGAGGGCGAGACGCCCATGGTCGCGGCCAGGCCGCGGATCGAGGGCAGGCGGTCGTCGACGACCAGCGCGCGGCTCGCCACCTTGGCGCGGATCGCGTTCATCACGTCGGTGGTCCGCGTCGCCTTTGGTGCATCGGATTGCTGTTGCAAGTGTATGCCTACCTTTGCCCATACAGTTTTGCGGTATTGTACTGATCTGTAGCTGCCTTGGCGAGTCTCCGCCGGCTATGGTCGGTGCGAAGGCCGCGTGAGATTCGGTTGAATCGGTCGGCCGCAATCTCGCTGTACCTCTCCCGCTTGCGGGGGAGGTCGCATCGCATCGAAGATGCGATGCGGGTGGGGGCTCTTGTCACATAGAGATAGTCTCTTCGTGGAGAAACCCCCACCCCAACCCTCCCCCGCAAGCGAGGGCTTTGCGCAAAGGGGAATCTGCGATTCTCTA
Organism: Bradyrhizobium sp. UFLA01-814; assembly: GCF_046718885.1. Taxonomy (NCBI): domain Bacteria; kingdom Pseudomonadati; phylum Pseudomonadota; class Alphaproteobacteria; order Hyphomicrobiales; family Nitrobacteraceae; genus Bradyrhizobium; species Bradyrhizobium sp. UFLA01-814. The sequence goes on from NZ_JAQOSR010000356.1 coordinate 1,894, forward strand.
AGACCGATCTGAAGGGGGAGGCGGGGATGGCGTATCGGC
>NZ_JAQOSR010000357.1:0-1863 GCF_046718885.1 Bradyrhizobium sp. UFLA01-814
CGTCTATTTCTACACGGGCTATGTCCTCGCCAATTACGTGTTCGCGCTGTCGGACCGCGCGCGGGCACGGCCTGCGCTGGCCCTGCTCGGGCTTGGGCTCTGGGCGCTGATCAATGGCGGCCTGGTTGCGCTCGAGGTGAGCGAATGGCCGGTCGTCTCGCTGGCACTCGGCTTTGCCGGCGCCTGCGCGATCATCGTGACCGGCACGCTGCTGGCGCGCGCGCACTGGCTTGGCTTGCTGCGCTTCTGCGGCGAGCATTCGATCGTGATCTATCTCGCCTTCTTCCTGCCGATGGCGGCGACACGCACCCTTCTGCTGCGCTTCGGCGTCATCCACGACATCGGCCTGATCTCGCTGATCGTGACCGCGGTCGGCGTCGCCGGCTCGCTCGTGATCTGGCGGCTGGCACTGGCGGCGCGGGCCAATTTCCTGTTCGAACGGCCCGATGCGTTCTGGATTGCCCCGAAGAAGGCGGCGCCCTCGCTGCAGGCGGCCGAATAAGCCCCGACAGTGCCAGAAGTCATGACCGCCGGATTCGTTCCGAGGGCAGGAATCCGGCCGCTCGAATTTTCCACACATTGAAATTGTTGGCTTTTTGATCCCGAATGTTTCGTCGTCCGGCCGGCGACGAAACAATTCTCCCGGTCACGAAACCATTTTCCGCTTTTCGCGCAGACATCCGGAAACGGGCCGTAACTAACGTTTCTCCCAACGAACCGCCGCCCAACGGCGAACTGGGAGCCTGTCATGCCGAACGTCATCGCCATCAACGCTGCAGCCACGAAGCATATCGACGCTGCTCGCGCGACCTCGGATGAAACGCTGCTCGCGCGTATCGCCAAGAATGACCGCACCTCGATGCACACGCTCTATGCCCGTCATAACGTCCGGGTCTACCGCTTCGTGCTCCGGATGGTGCGCGACACCACCATGGCCGAGGACCTGGTCAGCCAGGTGTTCCTGGACGTCTGGCGCACCGCGGCCCAGTTCGAGGGCCGTTCGCAGGTCTCGACCTGGCTGCTCTCGATCGCCCGCTTCAAGGCGCTGACCGCGCTGCGCCAGCGCAAGCATGAGGACATCGACCAGGACGACGTGCTGGAGATCGCCGACGGCGCCGACACGCCGGAAACCTCGCTCGATCGCGCCACCACCAGCGAGATCCTGCGCGCCTGCGTGGCCAAGCTGTCACCGGCCCACCGCGAGATCATCAATCTGGTCTACTACCATGAGAAGTCGGTCGAGGAGGCCGGCGAGATCATCGGTATCCCGCAGAGCACGGTGAAGACCCGCATGTTCTATGCCCGCAAGCAGCTCGCCGACCTCCTGCGGGGTGCCGGCGTGGATAGCGTCGCTGCATAAAGGACAGCTAATTCAACAGCTTAATCGGAGATCGCGCGATTCAGGCAATTGTCCACGAAGCCGAAAAATTCAGGCGATGAAACAATTGAAACAATCGACGACATCACCCGGAAAAACACGATCTCTATACCCATATCCAACGACGCAACCCCAACCCATTTACTGAACCGATTTCGATACCTCTTCGTTCTAACCTCCCAAGTAGCCTCCAACGACCCGGCCGGGATGCCCCCCAGCCGGGTCGCTCTGTATTTGGCGCGGCAACTTGCGGCCTCAAAATGACTGTCGTCGCCCGGCTTGACCGGGCGACCCAGTATTCCAGAGGCCTGTCCGCCACCACCGGCGATCTCCAGGGCCGCGTCTCGCGCTTGATCGCGTTCTCCGGATCATCGAACTGCTCAACGTGCCCCCAATTGCGGCCTCTGGATACTGGATCGCCCGGTCAAGTGTTTAGCCCGGACAGATCACTGACGGGTGTTCGGAGACATAGCTGACACATCAAC
>NZ_JAQOSR010000358.1:0-1815 GCF_046718885.1 Bradyrhizobium sp. UFLA01-814
TGACAGCGTGCCGGCGGTCGGATTGGTGGTGTCGACCACAACCGTGACCACGTTGCTGGTCGAGCTGTTGCCCGCCGGATCGGTGACGACGGCGTGGAACAGGTAGTCGCCATCGGCGAGGCCGCTCTGGCTTGCCGAGGTGCTCGTCCAGGTCACGCCGCCATTGGTCGACTTCTCGTACGACACTGTAGTGCCGTTGGCGTCGGCATTGCCGGTCAGCGTCAGCGTGAAGGTGTTGTCGGTGGTCACCGGCGGCGTGTCGGCGGTGCCGGTGTCGGTCAGGCCGGTGAAGGCCAGCGTGCCGGCGGTCGGCGCCGTGGTGTCGATCTTCACCTCGATGGCGTTGCTGGTCGAGCTGTTGCCTGCCGGGTCGGTGACGATGGCGTGGAACAGGTAGTCGCCATCGGCGAGGCCGTTCTGGCTTGCCGTGGTGCTCGTCCAGGCCGCGCCGCCATTGGTCGACTTCTCGTACGACACTGTGGTGCCGTTGGCGTCGGCATTGCCGGTCAGCGTCAGCGAGAAGGTGTTGTCGGTCGTCACCGGCGGCGTATTGGCCGTCCCCGTGTCGGTCAGGTTGCTGAAGGACAGCGTCCCGGCGCTCGGCGCCGTATTGTCGACCTTCACCTCGATGGCGTTGCTGGTCGAGCTGTTGCCCGCCGGGTCGGTCACCACCGCGTGGAACAAGTAGTCGCCGTCCGCCAAGCCGCTCTGGTTCGACGTCGTGCTGGTCCAAGTCGTGCCGCCATTGGTCGACTTCTCATACGCCACCGTCGTGCCGTTGGCGTCGCTGTTACCGCTCAGCGTCAGGTCGAAGGTGTTGTCGGTGGTCACCGGCGGCGTATTGGCCGTCCCCGTGTCGGTCAGGTTGCTGAAGGACAGCGTCCCGGCGCTCGGCGCCGTATTGTCGACCTTCACCTCGATCGCATTGCTGGTCGAGGAGTTGCCGGCGGGATCCGTCACCACCGCGTGGAACAGGTAGTCGCCGTCCGCCAGGCCGCTCTGGTTCGCCGTCGTGCTGGTCCAGGTCGTGCCGCCATTGGTCGACTGCTCGTACGTCACCGTCGTGCCGTTGGCGTCGCTGTTGCCGCTCAGCGTCAGGTCGAAGGTGTTGTCGGTGGTCACCGGCGGCGTATTGGCCGTCCCGCCGTCGGTCAGGTTGCTGAAGGACAACGTCCCGGCGCTCGGCGCGGTGTTGTCGACCACCACCTCGATGACGTTGCTGGTCGAGCTGTTGCCGGCCCCGTCCGTGACAACGGAACGAAATTGATAATCACCATCAGCTAAATTACTCAGGACGGTCGCTGAAGTCGTCCAGCTGGAACCTCGGTCTAGCGAGATCTGATAGGATACACTGTCAATGCCACTTACATCATCCCCAGGATGTTGCAGGTGCAGATTGAATGTACCGTCCTCCGTGATCGGAATCGTGTCGCCACTGCCTGTATCGACAAGGTTGGTAAACGACAGCGTACCGCCGCCAGGCGGTGTATTATCAATAAAGACGTCGAGTATATTGCTGGTCGAGGAGTTGCCGGCCGGATCGGTGACGATGGCCCGAAACTTGTAATCGCCGTCCGCCAAGTTCGTCTGCGAAGTTGTCGTGGTCGACCAATGGGCGCCGCCGTCGGTGGAAACCTCATAGGACACACTGGTGCCGTTGGCATCGCTGTTGCCGCTTAGGGTGATGTCGAAGTTATTATCCTTCGTGTGAATGGGCGGGCTGTTAAAAACGCCTGTATCGGTCAGGTTGGCGAACGCCAGCGTGCCGGCGGTCGGCGCCGTGTTGTCGACGGTGACCGTGATCGCGTTGCTGGT
>NZ_JAQOSR010000359.1:0-1713 GCF_046718885.1 Bradyrhizobium sp. UFLA01-814
TGCATCGCCGACAATGGCCGCGGGCTCAACACCGAGCGGATCAAGGCCAAGGCGCTCCAGAACGGTCTCGTCACCGAGGCTGAGCTCGAGAAGATGACCGAGGCCCAGATCCACAAGTTCATCTTCGCGCCGGGCTTCTCGACCGCCGTGCAAGTCACCTCGGTGTCCGGCCGCGGCGTCGGCATGGACGTGGTGCGCACCAATATCGACCAGATCGGCGGCACTATCGACATCAAGAGCGTGGCCGGCGAGGGCGCCTCGGTCACCATCAAGATCCCGCTGACCCTGGCGATCGTCTCCGCGCTGATCGTGGAAGCCGGCGGCGACCGGTTTGCGATTCCGCAATTGTCTGTGGTCGAGCTGGTGCGGGCCCGCGCCAACTCCGAGCACCGCATCGAGCGGATCAAGGACACCGCGGTCTTGCGGCTGCGCAACAAGCTGCTGCCGCTGATCCATCTCAAGAAGCTCCTGAAGATCGACGACGGCGCGACCTCCACCGACGCCGAGAACGGCTTCATCGTGGTGACGCAGGTCGGCAGCCAGACCTTCGGCATCGTGGTCGACGGCGTGTTCCACACCGAGGAGATCGTGGTCAAGCCGATGTCGACCAAGCTGCGGCACATCGACATGTTCTCCGGCAACACCATTTTGGGCGATGGCGCCGTCATCATGATCATCGACCCCAATGGCATTGCAAAAGCCCTCGGCGCGTCCGGCTCGTCGGCCCATGACCTCGCCGACGACAATGCCGCGGCGCATGCCGCAAGCGGCGAGCAGCTGACCTCGCTGCTGGTGTTCCGCGCCGGCTCGAGCCAGCCCAAGGCGGTGCCGCTCGGCCTCGTCACCCGGCTGGAGGAGATCGCAACCGACAAGATCGAGCTCTCGAACGGCCGCTACATGGTGCAGTACCGCGAGCAGCTGATGCCGCTGGTGCAGATGGCCGGCGTCGAGGTGCAGAACCAGGGCTCGCAGCCGATCCTGGTGTTCGCCGACGACGGCCGCTCGATGGGGCTCGTGGTCGACGAGATCATCGACATCGTCGAGGAGCGGCTCAACATTGAGGTGGCGGGCAGCCAGGACGGCATCCTCGGCTCGGCCGTGATCAAGGGCCAGGCCACCGAGGTGATCGACGTCGGTCACTTCCTGCCGATGGCGTTCGCCGACTGGTTCTCGCGCAAGGAGATGCGCCCGTCGGCCTCGGCGCAGTCGGTGCTGCTGGTCGATGACTCGGCGTTCTTCCGCAACATGCTGGCGCCGGTCTTGAAGGCCGCCGGCTACAAGGTCAGGACCGCGGGCGGCGCGCAGGAAGGGCTTGCCGCGCTGCGTTCGGGGCAAAGCTTCGACGTCGTGCTGACCGACATCGAGATGCCCGAGATGAACGGCTTCGAGTTCGCCGAGAACATCCGAAGCGACCACAATCTGATCGGGCTGCCGATCATCGCGCTGTCGGCGATGGTGTCGCCGGCGGCGATCGAGCGCGGCCGGCAGGCCGGCTTCCACGACTATGTCGCCAAGTTTGACCGTCCCGGGCTGATCGCGGCGCTGAAGGAGCAGACCGCCGAACTGCGCCGCGCGGCCTGACACGGGATAAGGACAGGGATCGATGACGAGCAAGACCGAGACCAGCGAAGGCGCGATGGCCGAATACGTCACCGCCGTGATCGGCGGGCAGCTGTTCGGGCTGCCGATCTCGCGGGTGCAGGACGTGTTCAT
>NZ_JAQOSR010000035.1:0-57641 GCF_046718885.1 Bradyrhizobium sp. UFLA01-814
GCCCTCCCCCGCAAGCGGGAGAGGGAGCGCAGTCCCGACGCGGACGTTACACAAGCCAACCTCATCGAACTTTGGCGCGATCAATAGTCGCTCCGCGTGCGCTCGACGATCTCCTCGGGCGTATGGTTCTCTCCGATCGACATCGCACAGATCCGCGACAGATGCAGATAGGACAGCCCGGTCTCCTCCGCCCAGGCGTTGAACTGCGCCTGCACCCTGGCGAGATCGCGCTTCGACTTGACCTCCTCGGCGATATCGAGGCCGGCATCGCGCAGGCAGGCGACGACGTCGCGCGAGGTGACGAAGCCGTCCCAACCGAGGAAGCGCAGCAGCATCTGTCCGGTGTTGCCGCCGAGCCGGCTGCCGCGCTTCGCCAATAACTCCAGCAGCCCAATCTCATCCGATGACGGCCAGGCGCTAAGGAATTTGCCGAAGCTGCCGTGCTCGCGCGCGATCTCCTGCACGAAGCGGCCGTTGTCGCGCACCGACATGATCTTGGCGCCGTTGCGCACGATCCTGGCGTCGCTGACGAGCTTCTCCCAGAATTCGTCGGGCTTGAAGGCGAGCTTGGCGGGCTGGAAGCCGAGGAACGCCTCCTCGAAGCCCGGCCATTTGGCATCGATCACGCTCCAGGCAAAGCCCGCGCAGAACACGCGCCTGGTCATCTCGGCCAGCACGCGGTCGTCGCCGAGCTTGGCCAGCGCCTTGGCGCCCGCCGGCGGCCGCAGCAGCTTCTCCAGCGCCTTCGGCCCGCCCTTGCGCTTCTCGGCGCGCGAGCGGATCACCTTGAATGATGTCACGCCGCCCTCCCCCTCTTTTGCTCTCGAACCGTTGCAGCCGACGGTAATTCGCCCGAAGCATCGTGGCAAACCGGAGCAGCATCGGCTCTTGCAAATCGCCGCGAGCACGGCATGGTTGTGGCCGATGCCCACCAAAGCCAGTGACAGCCCCGATCAGCCCGACGAGACGCCACATTACCACGGCCATCGCGAACGGCTGCGCGAGCGCTTCTATGCGGCCGGGCCCGACGCGCTGACCGACTACGAGCTATTGGAAATGGCGCTGTTCGCCGCGATCCCGCGCCGCGACACCAAGCCGTTGGCCAAGGCGCTCTTGAAGAAGTTCGGCTCGTTCGCCGAGGTGGTGCACGCGCCGGTGGCGCGGCTGCGCGAGGTCGAGGGCGTCAGGGATGCCTCGATCAACCAGATCAAGCTGCTCGCCGCCGCCGCCGGCCGGATCGCCAAGGGCGAGATCAGGCGCAACATCGCGCTGTCGTCCTGGAACGACGTCATCGACTATTGCCGCACCGGCATGGCGTTCGCCGACAAGGAGCAGTTCCGCCTCCTGTTCCTCGACAAGCGCAACCAGCTGATCGCCGACGAGGTGCAGCAGACCGGCACCGTCGATCACACCCCGGTCTATCCGCGCGAGGTGATCAAGCGCGCGCTGGAATTGTCCGCCACCGCGCTGATCCTGGTGCACAACCATCCCTCCGGCGACCCGACGCCGTCGCAGGCCGACATCCAGATGACGAAAGCCATCGTCGACATCGCCAAGCCGCTCGGGATCGCCGTGCACGATCACATCATCGTCGGCAAGAACGGGCATACCAGCTTCAAGGGCATGCGGTTGATTTAGCATTGGACTCGACAAGCCCTCCGCTGTTGTCCCGGCCTAGTGCGCAATTGCGCACGGGGGCCGGGACCCATAACCACGGGGTTGCGTTGTCGAAGCACACCGTGGCTCCAGCTTTGCAAGCCAATTTGCTTTCGTGGTTATGGGTCCCGGGTCGCGCTGCGCTTGCCCGGGACGACATCGAGATTGTGGCGGAGAGTCATACGTCCGCATTCTCGCGACATCTCTTGCCGAGCCTTGCATCTCGTTCCGTCCGCGTCATACGAACCAAGCGCAACTGACGCTAAACTAGCCCATGCAACGTTTTCCGCGCGGCGGCGTTTGTTGCAGGTTGATCTCATGGCTGGGGGACCGATGTCCGATTACGTCATTGAGGAGGGGCTGCCCTATCCGCTGGGCGCCCACTGGAGCGGCCACGGCACCAACTTCGCGGTGTTTTCCGCCAACGCCACCAAGGTCGAGGTCTGCCTGTTCGACGGCGAGCGCGAGACACACCGCTTCGAGCTGCCCGAATATACCGACCAGGTGTTTCACGGCTTCATAAACGGCGTGCAGCCGGGGACGTTCTACGGCTATCGCGTTTACGGTCCCTACCAGCCGGACGGCGGTCACCGCTTCAATCCGAACAAGCTGCTGCTCGATCCCTACGCCTGCGCCCATGCCGGCAGCCTGACGTGGAATCCGGCGGTGTTCGGCTACAAGATGGAGAGCGGCGACGACCTCACCTTCGACGAGCGCGACAGCGCGCCGTTCATGCCGAAATGCGTGGTGGTCGATCCCAATTTCGACTGGGTCCAGGAAGCGCAGCGGCAGGACGTGCATTGGGACGAGACCGTGGTCTACGAGACCCACGTCAAGGGTTTCACTAAACAGCACCCGGGCGTCGACGAACATTTGCGCGGCACCTATGCCGGCTTCGGCTCGAACGCCGCGATCGACCATCTCAAGGCGCTCGGCGTCACCTCGGTCGAGCTGCTGCCGGTGCATTCCTTCATCAACGACAGCAACCTCCTCGACAAGCGCCTCACCAATTACTGGGGCTACAACACCATCGGCTTCTTCGCGCCGGATCCGCGCTACGCCGCCGACGTGCCGAACAGCCTGCGCGAATTCAAGGAGATGGTGTCGCGGCTGCATGGCGCCGGCCTCGAAGTCATTCTCGATGTCGTCTACAACCACACAGCCGAAGGCAATGAGCGCGGCCCGACGCTGTCGTTCAAGGGCATCGACAATGCGAGCCATTACCGGCTGCTGCCGGACAAGCGGCGCTACTACATCAACGACACCGGCACCGGCAACACGGTGAACCTGTCGCATCCGCGGGTGATCCAGATGGTGATGGACAGCCTGCGCTACTGGGCCGGCCACATGCATGTCGACGGCTTCCGCTTCGATCTCGGCACCATCCTGGCGCGCGAGGTCTACGGCTTCGACGAGCAGTCCGGCTTCCTGAAGGCGATGAACCAGGACCCGCTGCTCGCGACCGTCAAGCTGATCGCCGAGCCTTGGGACTGCGGTCCCGGCGGCTACCAGGTCGGTGGCTTCCCGCCAGGCTGGGCGGAGTGGAACGATAAATACCGCAACGTCGTGCGCGATTTCTGGCGCGGCGAGGCGGCACCAGGCAGCCTGGCGCCGCGGCTGCTCGGCTCGCACGACGTGTTCAACCGCGAGGGCCGCCGCACCTGGGCCAGCGTCAACTTCATCACCGCCCATGACGGCTTCACGCTGAACGACTGGGCGAGCTACAACAACAAGCACAATGAGGCCAACGGCGAGCACAACAATGACGGCTCGTCGGACAACCACTCCTGGAATTGCGGCGCCGAGGGCCCGACGAACAATCCGGATATCCGCACTTTGCGTGAACGTCAGAAGCGCAACATGCTGGCGACGCTGCTGGCTTCGCAGGGCACGCCGATGCTGCTCGGCGGCGACGAGTTCGGCCGCACCCAGCGCGGCAACAACAATGCGTACTGCCAGGACAACGACATCTCGTGGTTCGACTGGAATTTTTCCGACGACGCCGGGAAGCTGCTCGCTTTCACCAAGCGGATGATCAAGCTGAGGCGCGACTATCCGATCCTGCGCCGCAGCCGCTTCCTCTCCGGCGATCGCGATTCCCAACTCAAGATCCGCGACGTGGTCTGGATCAGCGCGGCAGGCGTCGAGATGACGCAGGCCGACTGGACCACCGGCTGGATCAAATGTTTCGGCGTCGTGCTCGACGGCCGCGCGCGCAAGACCGCGATCGCGCGTGAGGGCGAGGACGACACGGTGCTTGTCATCCTCAACAGCTACGAGGGCGAGGTCGACTTCAAGCTGCCGCGGACGTCGGCCGGCCCGCGCTGGTCGCTGCTGCTGGATACCAATGCGCCGGAGGATGAGGCGGGTGGCCGGTTTGCGTTCGACGGCACGTACAAGGCGGCCGGGCGTTCGTTCGTGCTCTTCACGGCTGGCGAAGTCACGTCATCCCCGTAGCCCGGATGCAGCGCAGCGAAATCCGGGAATGCCCTCACCCGTTGCACGACCGCCCCGGATTGCGCTGCGCTCCATCCGGGCTACGCCTTCCCCCTGAAAGAGGGAAGGTCGGGATGGGGGTCAGCCACAGGCGACGCTGCAAGCGGAGAAAGCAGATCCCCACCCGCTTTGCTCTGGCGAGCAAAGCGACCTCCCCTTTTCAAGGGGAGGTTGGAGCCGATCCGCTCGGAATGGCGGATTACGCTTCGCTGATCCTCTGGACAGAGCTGCCTTCCCAAACGCTCCCCGCCCCGCGACCCTGTCGGCCAATTGACATTCGGCCGCGGACTGCCAGACTTCGCGGAAAATTAGGGGTGGAGACCTCTGGATGGCCAATCTTTCGGCCTCAAATCACGTCGCCCGTGTTTTGTCGGCGGCCAACCAGGTGGCCGGCGTCGACACCGAGACGCGGATTGCAGCGTCCTGGCGGCGCTGCGTGGTCAGTCACAACCTCGATCCGGCCCGGCGCGGGCCGCCGCAGACCCTGACCGAGGCCGAGGTCCGGCACCTCGCCGAGCCGATGGAGGATTTGATCCAGGTCGCGATCCCCGAGCTCGAGGACCTCGCCCGCGTGCTCCACGACTCCGGCTACTGCGTCAACCTCGCCGATCCCAACGCCACCATGCTGGTGAGCCGGCTGCCCGGGGGCGACTATGCGCGCATGTTCCTGGAATGGAAGATCTACACCGGCTCGAACTTCGCCGAGACGTTCGAGGGCACCAACGGGCTCGGCACCGCGCTCGCCGAGCAGCGGCCGATCCTGGTGCATGGCGACGAGCATTTCCGCGAGCAGTGGCACATGTTCACCTGCGCGGTGTCGCCACTGTTCGATCATGCCGGCCAGCTCGCCGGCGCCGTCAACATCACCTCGTGCCGCAGCGACCTCGGCCGCAGCGCGCATGAACTGGCGCTCGCCGTCACCACGGAGGCGACGCGCCGGATCGAGCAGTCGTTCTTCCGCCGGCGCTACCGCGCCTCCTGGATCGCGATGCTGCCCGGCGACGGGCACGGCATGCTGGCCTATGACGACGACCGCCGTGTCGTCGGCGCGTGCCGCACCGCACGCGCCGCGTTCGGCCTGACCGATGCGATGCTTGAGGACGGCATCGACCTGTCGCATCTCATTCAACTGGACGATCGCGCGACCCGGGTCGCGGACGAGCAGGTCGCGCTGCGCCGCGCCGACGGCACGCCGTGGGGACGCGGCCATCTGGCGCCGCCGGTGCGGACGCGATCGCCGCGTCCGCCATCCACGCCGCCGCGCGAAAAACCGGCCGGACAGTTTTCCGGCCTGCACAGGCTGGCGGGCCGCGATCCCGCGCTGATCAAGGGCGTGAAGCGGCTGATGACGGTCGGCAATCTCGATCTGCCGATCCTGCTGCATGGCGAGACCGGCGCCGGCAAGGACGTGTTCGCGCGCGCCATCCATGCCGCGAGCAATCGCGCCGGCCTCAACTATGTCGCGCTGAACTGCGCGGCGATGCCGGAGAGCCTGATCGATGCCGAGCTGTTCGGCTACGAGGCCGGCGCCTTCACCGGCGCGCGGCGCGAGGGATCGAAGGGACTGATCGTGCAGGCCTCTGGCGGCACGCTGTTCCTCGACGAGATCGGCGACATGCCGCTTTCGCTGCAAACCCGGCTGCTGCGCGTGCTGGAAAACCGCGAGGTCTGGCCGCTCGGCGCGCTGAAGCCTGTCGCCGTCGACATTCGCCTGATCAGCGCCACGCACCGTGACCTGGCGCGGATGGCGGAGGACGGCAGCTTCCGCTCCGATCTGTATTACCGGCTGCGCGGCATGGAGATCCGCCTCCCCGCGTTGCGCGAGCGCGCCGACCGCAAGGACGTCATCGCGCAGATCGCCGACGAGGAAGCGCCGCATTGCCGCATCGCGGCCGACGCCTGGGCGCAGCTGATGGCCTATCCGTTCCCCGGCAACATGCGCCAGCTTCGCCATGTGCTGCGGCTCGCCGGCGCCACCGCCGAGGATGGCGTCATCAGTGAGGCCGATCTCGATCTGCCGCCGTTCAGCGCACGCGGTGTGGAGGCCGATCACGCAGCGAGCGAACGCGCCGCGATCGTCGATGCATTGCGCGCCAATGACGGAAGAGTGACGAACGCGGCCAGGGCACTCGGGCTCAGCCGTGCGACGTTGTACCGGAAGATCAAGGCGTTAGGGATCGCGCTGGACAGCTAGACCAGAGCGGCCCCTGCTGTTCCGGCGGTGCGGGAAAGGTGATATCGTACGCTTTTCGCCTTCAACGCCACGGAGCGGGTCCCATGACACGGTTTCCCCTCGCTGTGGTCGTTGGCCTCATTGCCGCGACCATTTCGCAGCCTGCCGCCTCGGATTCCACTGAACAACGATTGGGCAAAGTCCATTTTGTAACATCCTGCAAGCCTGAAGCGCAGGAGCTGTTCGATCGCGCCATGCTGTATCAGCATTCGTTCTGGTACAGCGCATCGCGACGCACCTTCGAGGAGGTGCTGCAGGCCGACCCGCAATGCGCCATCGCCTATTGGGGGATCGCGCTCAGCTACCTCTACAATCCGCACGCCCCGCCGCCGCCGGAAAACCTTCCGCTCGGCCTTGAAGCTGCGAAAAAAGGCCAGGCGCTGAATGCCGGCACCCCGCGCGAGCGGGAATACATCGATGCGATCGCGGCGATGTATGTCGACTACGACAAGGTCGATCACCGCACCCGCGTGCAGCGATTCCTCGCCGCCGAAGAGCAGGTCGCGGCGCACTATGCCGACGACGACGAGGCGCAGATCGCCTATGCGATCACGCTCAACGTCGCGGCCTCGCCGGGCGACAAGACCTATGCCAACCAGCTGAAGGGCGCCGCGCTGCTCGAACCGATCTTCAAGCGCCAGCCCGAGCACCCCGGCATCGCCCACTATCTGATCCATCTCTACGACTACCCGGCGCTCGCGGAGAAGGGCCTCCCCGCGGCGATGCGCTATGCCAAGATCGCCGAACACGCGCCGCATGCCCAGCACATGCCGTCGCACATCTTCACGCGCGTCGGCTACTGGAAGGAGTCGATCGCCTCGAACAAGGAATCCGCGCGCATCGCCAAGGAAGACGGCGAGCAGCAGGACCAGGCGCACGCGATGGACTATCTGGTCTATGCCTATCTCCAGCTCGGCCAGGACAAGGAGGCGCGTGCGGTGGTCGACGAGCTCGGCAAGCTCCAGTTCAAGCTCGACCGGTTCGCAGGCCCCTTCGCGGTGGCGGCAAGCCAGGCCCGCTATGTCTTCGAACGCGGCGACTGGAAGGGTGCTGCCGCGCTTGAAGTGCATCCGACCAAATACGCCTATGCTGACGCCATCACCTATTTCGCCCGCGCGGTCGGCGCCGCGCGCTCCGGTGACCCCGCCGCCGCCAAGGCCGATGTCGCGAAGCTGGTCGAGCTGCGCGACAAGTTGAAGGACACGAAGGACGCCTACTGGTCCAACATCGTCGACATCCAGCAGCAGATCGCGAGCGCCTGGGTGCTGTACGCCGACGGCAAGTACGACGAGGCGCTCGGCGCGATGAATGCCGCCGCGGAGGCGGAAGACAAGACCGAGAAACATCCCGTCACCCCGGGACCGCTGGCGCCGGCGCGCGAGCTCTACGCGGCGATGCTGCTCGATCGCGGCATGGCCAGGGAGGCGCTCGCCGCCTATGAAGCCGTGCTCAAGAAGGAGCCCAACCGGCTGGCGACTTATCTCGGCATGATCAAGAGCGCTAAGGCGGCCGGCGATCAGGCCAAGATCCGGGAATGCGCTGATCAGATTGCCCGGCTCACGGCCGACGCCGATCTGTCGCGGCCGGAGTTGATCGAATTGCGCCAGACGACCGGAAGCAAGCTGTGATGCCACGGGCGACATGGCGCAACGGTGGAGCGGCGCTGCTCGGCGCCGTTGCGCTATCGCTTTGCCAGGTGCCGCCGGTTGGCGCGATGGAGATCCTCGGCCAGGCCGGCGTGCTCGGCGAATGGGAGCTGACCGGACATCTCACCGAAAGCGCGCCGGGCACGCCCGGGCAGTTCTCCGGACCGCTCAAGATGAAGCATGTGGGCATCTGCACGCAGGACGGGCCGGACGAACGCGCCGGAGAGATCAAGCTGCAAATCACGGGTGCGGATTCGCAGGTCACCGCCGAGCTGGTGCTGGACGGCGCGCCCTGCACCTACAGCGCCCGCAAGACGCGCAATTACGAGGGCACGCTGTCCTGCGCGGGCCGCGCGCCCGTTCCGCTGCTGGTGTGGCTCAAATAGCTGATACCGTCAGGCCGCCGGCCGCGCGCGGCGCAGCCATTCGTTCAGATCGATGCGGCCGAGGCGCGCCTCGCCGAGCGGCACCAGCGAGTGCTGCTCGACCCGGCCGCCCCAGTAAAGCGCGTCGGGATCTTTGACCACCTCGCGCGGATCGCCTTTTGCCTTCAGGTAGCGCGCCACGATCTCGTTGAACGGCGCGCGGTCGGGACCTGCGATCTCGACGATGCCGTTGCGCGGCGGCTCAAGCGCGATATCGGCGACGAGCGCGGAAACGTCCTCCGCCGCGATCGGCTGGAACAGGCCGGGCGAGAGCCTGACCGTGTCTCCAGCTGCGCTCGCATCGGCGATCGCGCCGACGAATTCCATGAACTGGGTCGCGCGGATGATGGTGTAGGCAATCCCGGACGCCTCGATCAGCTTCTCCTGCGCCACCTTGGCGCGGAAGTAGCCGTTCTCGGGCGTGCGGTCAGTACCGACGATCGACAGCGCGACATGGTGCCTGACGCCGGCCGGCTTCTCCGCCGCCAGCAGGTTGCGGCCGGAGGTCTCGAAGAATTCCATCACCGCCTTGTCCTCGAACGAGGGCGAATTGGCGAGGTCGATCACGACCGCCGCGCCGGCCAGCGCCTCCTTCAGCCCCTCGCCGGTGATCGCATTGATGCCGTTTTTCGGCGAGGCGGCGACGACGTCATGGCCGCGCCGGCGCAGAATGGCAACGGTCTTGGAGCCGATCAGTCCGGTACCGCCGATCACAACGATCTTCATGGTGATACTCCTTGTCGGTGACGAGGTTTCTCGAGACATGCTTGCCGGATTTGCCCGCGGCAATCGTCAGGGGTGTGTCGATCCGCTGCAACTTCGATGGTTGCCGCGCGCGGCCGACCACGGCAGCGGGGAGAAGGATTGATGAGTTCGCGCTCCCTCCTGGTCGCTCGCTCGCACGCAACCACACTATAGCACGCCACGGCTGTTCTGATGTCGCGGAACCTGCCATCTGATGCGTCATCTGATGCGCACGAGCCGTCGGTGGCTACGCTTGCTGAACCTTCTACCGTCGCGTAAACTAATGCGTGCGTTCCAGCCAGCGTGCTGGGGTACCGAAAGCTTCGGCCGCTGCCGGGATATCACCGCGGGCTCTCTTTCGTGCTGCAACGCAAATGCTGGGCATGACGTTTAGCCCGCCGTGCACTCCTTGATTTGATTTCAGCAAACACAGGAGGAGTCTATGCGGAATTTTATCACCTTTTTCGTTTCCAGCGTGGCAATCGTCGTTGCGGGGTCGACCGCGTTAGCGGGTGAGAAGGTGCTCGAATTCAAGCTCGTCACCAAGCCTGTCGACGTCAAAGTCATCGAGGCAGCAAACGTCGAAGGGCAGACGGTCGTTTCCGGCAAGTTCTTTGGTGTCGCCGTCTTCAGTGATGGCCATATCGGGGTGAAGGAGTTCGTCCATTCAGGAGACATGCTGAAGGGCTCGGGCTCCTATTACGGTTACAGCACCTACACGTTCGAGGAAGGCGCGATCACCGCGCGTTACACCGGCGCGATCAAGGACGGAAAATCAAACGGCGAATATACGATCCTTTCGGGCACGGGCGCCTATGCGAATGCGACGGGCACAGGAACGATTGAAAGCGCACCGAACCCGTTCAAGGGGGTCAATCTCCTGAACATCAAACTGGTCGTGAGAACGCCGGGGTCATAGCTGCGCAGCGTCCGCGGGACCACGGGAAGGACAGCGACGCCTCACATGAGCGTTGGCCCGGCCAGCGGTCGCACGGCCGCGCCGGGCCCACGCTGCGCGGGAAGGTCAAGGCGTTGACGATCGGGCTGAATGGTTGGCGAGTTCGTATTCTATCTCCGTCATGGCCGGGCTTGTCCCGACCATCCACGTCTTGGCCGTGCAGGAAGTAAGGACGTGGATGCCCGGCACAAGGCCGGGCATGACGAGTGCAAAGAGTGTCGCAGCGAACCAAACAATCGCCGATTTGATCAATCCGTCAGGAAAACTCGTTCCAGCTGACACGCCGTGCGTCGAGGTCGCCGAGCTCGACCGGATCATGGATGTTGCGCACGCTCTGGAAGCCGCTGCGCAGATAGATCAGCGGATCGACCGTGGTCGCGGCGCGGACGTGCTGGACTTCGCCGATGAAGATCGAATGGGTCTTGGTCTCGAGCTCCTGCGCCAGCACGCAGTCGAACGCCGCGACGGCATCCTCCAGCACCGGGGCGCCGGTCGCGCCGGTGGTCCAGCGCCCAAACGCAAAACGGTCGTCGCCGTTGACGCCCTTCTGGCCGGAGAAGGTCAGCGCCAGCAGAGCGTGGTCTTCGTTCAGAAAGTTGATGACGAAATGGCGCTCCTCGCGGATGCGCTGATGCGCGCTGGCGTTACGGTTAACGCAGACCAGCACCGAGGGTGGATTGTCCGACAGCGAGCAGGCCGAGGTCACGGTCAGGCCGGTGCGCTGCCCGGTCTCGGAGCCGACCGTCACCAGCGCGACGGCGCCCGCGCAATGGCGCATCGCCTGCTTGAAACTCTGTGCGTCGACCGTCATGCCGCAAACCCTGTTTGAGCATGATCTTGCCCGGAAAACCGCTTCGCACTTCTCCGGATCATGCTTCGGTAAAAAACACTCCGTTCAAGATATGCGACGCGGGGTGCGAGGCAAGCCCCGCACCCCGCGCAGCTGTCATGCAGCCTTCTCGAACTCGGCGCCGAGATGCTTGAGCCGCGGCATCACCTCGTTCTTGAGCAGGTCCAGCGAGTGCCGCCAGGCTTCCGGCTTGTGCTTGTAGTCGAAGCCGAACACGCAGAGGACGCCGAAGCCGCCGACCTCCCGGTAGATCTTCTCGATCTTCTCGGTGACCGTCGCGGGCGAGCCGACGATCCAATTCCGGCGCGCGCAATATTCGACGGTGACGTCGCTGTCGGGCACGTCGGGCGCGTGCTTCAGATAGTCCTTGAAACCGAAATGGCCGAGCAGCGGCAGGAAGTACTCGCTCATCATCCGGCCCATCATGTCGCCGGTCGAGAGCTTCCACGCCTCCTCGTCGGTATCCGCCACGAACACCTCGCGCACCAGCCGCCAGTCCTTGCGGCTCGGCTTGCGGCCGGTCTTGGCAGCACCGGCCTCGACCGAATCCCAGTGGCTGCCGACATAGGCCGGGTTGAGGTTGAGGCTCATCGGGATGAAGCCGCGCTCGCCGGCGAGCTTGAGCGTGTCGGAGTTCTTCGACAGGCCGGCGACGCCGATCGGCGGATGCGGGCCCTGCAACGGCTTGATGTGCGGCTTGAGGAAGTCGAACATCGTGTCCGGCTTGCTCACCGTCCAATATTTGCCCTTGTGCGTCCAGGGTCCCGGCTCGGACCACATCTTCAGGATGATCTCGAGCGCCTCGCGGGTCATGTCGCGGTTCTGGCCCGACATGCCGTCGACATTGAACATCGCCCAGTCGCTCGGCAGGCCCGAGGCCGCGACGCCGAAGTTGAGGCGCCCGTTCGAGAGATGATCGAGCATCGCAACGCGGTTCGCGAGTTCGGCGGGATGATGATACGGCAGCAGGAAACCGCCGGGCCCGATGCGCAGATTCTTGGTCTGCAGCAGCGCCTGCGCCACCAGCAGGTCAGGCGACGGGTGCGGCTCCCACGGCGCGGTGTGGTGTTCGCCGATCCAGGCTTCCTGATAGCCGAGCTCGTCGAGCCAGCGCAGCGTCTGCAGGTCCCAGTCGTGGCCCTCCTTCAATCCGCACTCCGGCGGGTGCGAGGGCATGGTGAAGTATCCAAGCTCCATGTGCGTTTCCTTCCTTCGCGTTGGGTTCAGTCATGCAATGCGTCTTGCCGCGCATTGCATGACAATCAGCAAGCGCTGTGCCAGCGGAGGAAGTCGCAGGGAATGGGTGAGAACGGCCGGATTTCGGCCGGCTGCGCGCCGGTCTTCGGGCTTAGGAGCGCCGCGACCGTCTCACGGTCGCGAGACGTGTCGCAATCGTGAGACGGATAATGCCCCTCATGGTGAGGAGCGCGAATGCGCGTCTCGAACCATGAGGCCCGTCTGCCTACATCCTTCGAGACGCCCGCTATGCGGGCTCCTCAGGATGAGGGTCAGGAATCACCCCGCCGCGCGGCGCGGCTGGGCGTTGGTATCGGGCTCGGAGGGTGGAGGAAGCTGCATCAGGATGGTCTGGCCCATCGAGGCGATCTCGATGCCCTCCTCCTGGAAGCGCCGTTTCATGCGGCGGTTGAACTCGCGTTGCACCGCCCAGCGGCCGCTATCGGTGCAGCGGATCTGGCCGACGATGGTCACGACCGAGCCGTCGACCTTGTCGACGCCCCACAATTCGAGGTCGCCTCGAATGAATGCGCGATACGCCGTCTCCTGGCGCATTTGGGCGACGATGTCCTTCAGCACCTCGCCGGCGCGGTCGGTGTCCTCCTTGTAGGACACGTTGACGCTGACCGCGGCATTGCCGGCGCCGCGGCTGGAGTTGGTGATCGTCGTCACCGCGCTGAACGGCACCACGTGCACCGAACCGTCGCCGGCGCGCAGCCGCATGGTGCGGATCGAGACGTTCTCGACCACGCCCGAGAGGCCCGACACCGTGACGTTGTCGCCGACCTGCACGGTGTTCTCGATCAAAAGGAACAGCCCGGTGATGAGGTCCTGCACCAGCTTCTGCGAGCCGAAGCCGATCGCGATGCCGACGATGCCGGCGCCGGCGAGCAGCGGCGCGACATTGACGCCGATCTCGCTGAGCGCCGTGAGGCCGACCACCGCGACGATCATGCAGAACAGCGCGGTTCGCAGCATCGGCTGGAAGGTGCGCAGGCGCGCGGCGCGGGCGTAATGCCCGTCGCGCGACAGGGTGTCGATCTGCCGGTCCATCAGCGCATTGGCGACCTCCCAGATCACGGCCGCGGCCAGCGCGGCGATGCCGATCGTCACCAGCGCCGAGATCAGGCGGCTTCCGATCTGGCCGCCATAGAACCAGACGATGGCGTCGACGCCCCAGACCTCGAGCAGCGCGACGAAGCCAATGAAGGCGATCACCGCCGTGACCACCTTGCGCAGCAGCGGCAGATAGCGGTTGGCGCGGGTCTCGAGCCCGGGGAAGCGCTGGATCAGCTCCGGGCTGATGCGAAAGCCGCGATCGATCAGGCTCAGCACCACCATGGTGACGAGGCGGGTAACCAGGAGCACCGCGATGGTTCCGACGAAATATTGCAGCAGCAGCGAATAGCCGTTGCGGATGTTGAGCGCCCACACCGCCCACAGCGCGAGGTCGAGCGCGATCGCCAGCACATGCCAGAGTGCCGCGAGCCGGTTACGCGTCCGCGCCGCAAGCCCGGTGCGATCGGCCGGCGCGCGGATGACGTCGGCGACCTGGCGGCGGCACTGCAGGATGATGACGACGACAAAGAGATGCACCACCAGCATCACGAGCCGGATCAGCGCGGCATAGCCGGCGCGATGCAGCCCGAGCAGCAGCGCGACATTGGCAAAGGCGATGCCGGAGACGCCGACGGCAACGATCCGCCGGGCCCAGATCTCGATATAGGCCGCGGTCTCGGCACGGACGCGGAACAGGCCGAACGGCCCTGCCAGCGCGCGCACCGCGCAGATCAAGACGCGCGAGAACACATAGGCGTTGACGACGGCCAGGATCACGAGACGCGTGGTCGATTGATCGCCGATCTCGGTGCCGAGCAGCGCGGTGGCGATGCCGCCGAACACGACGACCGGCAGCAATTCGAGCAACAGGCGCCCAAGCACGAAGGGCAGCCGGATCAGCGACTGCCAGGCCCGCGCCAGGCTCAGCCGGCGCCGCTGCAACTCGGGCGCCGGCGTGACGTCGGCAACCGACGACGGCGGATCGACGCTGGCGAGCGTCTGCACCGGCATGCGCGCGGTCTGCGGCAGCCGCGCTTCCAGGAACGCGACCGGCCGCTTGATCAGGCGGAACACCACCCATTCGGCGGCCAGCGCGCAGCCGAACACCAGCGCCAGCTTCCAGGCGATATCGATCAAGAGGCCATAGGCGACCGGATCATTGGCGGTGCGCACGAACCAGTAATAGAACGCCGGGAAATGCGTCAGCGTGCGCGCGACGTCGGCGACCTCGCGCGACATCTCACCGACCTGCTCGGACACCATCAGCAACAGCTGCGCACCAAGGCTGTCGGCGGTGAGCGGGATCGATGACTGCGGCTGCTCGGGCGCCGGCTGCGCCGCCGCCTGCGGCGAGGCATTGGCGATGGCGCGCAGCGTGTTGATGATCTCGCCGCGTTTCTTGTCGTCCTGCAGCGTGTCGAGCGCGCGCTTGGCCTGCTCGGGCGTCAGCGCGTCGCTGGTAACGGGTTGCGGCGGCGCCGGCTTGGCGGCCGGCTGCGCGAACGCGGGAGAGACGAACAAAGTGAAGACGAGAAGCAGCGCAAGGCGAAGTTTGTGCGACACGAGGGCCTCATAAAATAACTGCGCGACCGCAAACCCTTGGGAGGAATCTGCTCTCGCGCTCGCGCCATGTCGGATACTCCTTTTCGCCCCGATGGTGTGTCGGAAGTTTGCCGCTGTGACGGCCATCTCTTGGCATTTGCCGCAACATAATCGTCACAGGCGTTGAGCCGCGTTTACACTTCCAGTGCACGTTCCCGGCCGATCGGCTCACTACACGTCAGGGATGAGACGGCAGAATCTTTCGCTTGACGCGCAGGAGCCGCCGTGATGTTCTTACTTTGTTCTTTTGTTCCCAATTGCGTTTCGGGGGTCTCATGCACGACGTGTTTAGCGACGACGGTCCGGTGCGGCTCTTCATTCACGACGACGACGAGACCCCGCTGGAATTCGTGCAGGATTTGTTGCGCACCGTGTTCGGGAAATCCGAGCAGGAAGCCATCGCATCCGCTGCCTTGATCGAGGCCAAGGGCGCCGTTCCGTGCGGCCCCTATCCGGGACCGGTGGCACGGGCAATCTTCAACTCGGCGAAATGGCTGATCCGCTCGAACGGTCAGCCGTTGATGATCACCACCGAGTCCGCCGACGCCAGCCGGCCCTGCGATCTCTGCGAAGCCCCGAGGGCCGTGACGGAGATTCTGATCCCCGGTACAACTGCGTCGCTGTGCAGCGAATGCCTGCTCGCTGCACGCCGCAGCTCGGAAGAATTGCCGGGCGAGACGTTTCGGTCCGCTTACGTTGCGCTCGACTGGCATTTCGCCGGCGTGCCGCGCAACCTGGTCGTGACACGGGCGCGACAGTTTCCGGGCCACATGCGCGCCGACGTTCAGGTCGCGATCGACAAGCTGCTCACCGATCCAATCCATTTCTTCGGCATCCATGAGGAATATCGCTACGAGACGCTCGACTTCGCGGCGCTGATGAAGGCCGGCCGCAATGCGCCGGCGATCGCGCCGCCGCAATATCGCGACGTCGATATCGGCGAGGCCGAGCCGGTGAAATGCCTTGCCAATGGACTGTGGCTGTGCCGAACCGGCGAGCTGCGCTACGCCGTGCTGCTGACGTTCCATCGCGAATATAATCACGAGCCGTCGCTGCGAATCGAGCTTGCGTTGCCCGCCGGGGCGACCGGCAATGCTTTCGTGCAGCGCACCTTCTCCGAGTTGGAGGCCGCCGTGCATGCAGCGCGATCCTATCGCGGCAAGATCCTGTCGCTGGAGGATGGCGCCAACTATCGCGGACGTTCGCGTGGCTTGACCGTGCATCGCCTGCCGACGGTCGCTCGCGATGACGTGATCCTGCCGGACCGGACGCTGCGGCTGCTCGACCGCAACGTGCTCGGTTTTGTCGGGAGCCGCGATCTGTTGCGCGGGCTCGGCCAGTCGACCCGCAAGGGCATCCTGCTCTACGGCCCGCCCGGCACCGGCAAGACCCACACCATCCGCTATCTCGCCACCAACCTGCCAAACCACACAACGCTGATCATCACCGCCGAGCAGGTCGGCCTTCTGGGCGCCTATATGAGTCTTGCCCGGCTGCTGCAGCCGACCATGGTCGTGATCGAGGATGTCGATCTGATCGCACGCGACCGCGAGGACATGGGCGGACCGTGCGAGGAATCCCTGCTCAACAAGCTGCTTAACGAGATGGACGGCCTGAAGGAGGATTGCGACATCCTGTTCGTGCTGACCACCAATCGGCCGGAAGAGCTGGAAGGCGCGCTGGCCGGCCGGCCCGGCCGCATCGACCAGGCCATCGAGGTGCCGCTGCCCGACGAGACCGGACGCGGCAAGCTGATCCGGCTGTACGGCAAAGGCCTGCCGCTGGAGCAGCCGATCGTCGACGAAGCGGTGCAGCGCACCGCCGGCGTCAGCGCCGCCTTCATCAAGGAGCTGATGCGCCGCATCGCGCAGGCCAGCATCGCCCGCGAGGGAGGCCAGGATGTCACCGCTGACGACATCGACGGAGCGCTGAACGAGATGCTGTTCGACGGCGGCCGGCTCAACGTGAAGCTGCTCGGCGGCGCGCAGGGCATGAGTGCGGGGTGATCAGAATGGCTGCGCTTCCCGGCCGATTTGCTGCTTCTCTCTATCTCAAAAATGAGATATCCTCACGATGTCCTGGAGGGTCGAAATCCTCAACGAGGTCGTCGTGGAAGAGATCGCGGCGCTTCCAGCCGACATGCAGGCGCGTTTCATCCGCCTTTCGGAGCGCATTGCTGCCGCTGGGCTCGAAAGCCTGGGCGAACCGCATGTGAAGCATTTGGTCGGCAAACTTTGGGAGTTGCGATTGACCGGGCGCGATGGAATCGCAAGGGCACTCTATGTGACGGCCTTCGGCCGGCGCGTTGTGATCGTCCGCGCGTTCGTGAAGAAGTCTCAAAAGACGCCACCGAGTGAGATCGAGTTAGCGCTGCGGCGAGCGAAGGAAGTCGCATGACTGTACCGTTCGAAAAGCTCAAGGCGCGCCTGTTGGCCAATCCGAAGGTCCGGGCGGAATACGATGCACTCGCGCCTGAGTTCGAAATCGCTGCCGAGTTGCTCAGGGCGCGTCAGCGCGCGGGACTGTCGCAATCCGAGCTGGCGGCCAAGATGGGCACCAGCCAATCAACCATCGCCCGTCTCGAAAGCGGCCAGACGCTTCCAAGCACCAAAACGTTGCTGCGATTTGCCAAGGCGACTGGCAGCAAGTTCCAGATCCGGCTTTCAGCCGCATAAGGCCTGCCAAAGCAGCAGACAGCACGGCTGGCCGATCATTTCATCGTTTGCGGCAGCAGCAGCGCGCCCTCGCCGGCCGCGACGCGGGCAAGCTCTTCCGACACGCGCGCCAGCACGCGGTCCCAAGCCTGTGGCTTGTCCTGGCGGAACAGCCGCATGGTCGGATACCAGGGCGTGTCGGCGCGGTCGCGCAGCCAGCGCCAGTCGAGCGCATAGGGACACAGCATCCAGACCGGGCGGCCCAGCGCGCCGGCGAGATGCGCCACCGAGGTGTCGACGGCGATGACGAGATCGAGCGCGCAGATGGCCGCCGCGGTGTCGGCGAAATCGCCGAGCGTCGGCGCGAGGTCGACGATACCTGCGCCAAGGCCCCGCAGCACCGGAGCATCGTCCGGCCGCGGCTCCTTCTGCAGGCTGTAGAGCTGCACGCCTGATGTGACCAGCCGCGGCAGCACCGCGTCCGCCGGCAGCGAGCGCTGGCGGTCACCCTTGTGCCTGGGATTGCCGGCCCAGACCACGCCGACCTTCAGCGCAGTCACGCCGGCGAGCGCCTCGCGCCAGCGCGCGAGCTTGCCGGCATCCGCCCTCAGATAGGATATCGCTGCGGGAATGGTCTCGACGGTGGTGCGGAAGATCCGCGGCAGGCTCAGCAGCGGCAGCTGCAGATCGAACGGCGGCAGCGGCTCGCCGCGCGCGAACACCGCGACACCGGGCAGCATCGGCCGCAGCAGCGCGACCAGCCCCGGCTGCACCTGCAGCATGATCCGGCCGCCTTTGCCCGCCAGCATCGGCACATAGCGGACGAAATTGATGGCGTCGCCGAGCCCGTATTCGGCAAACAGCAGCAGCGTACGTCCTGCGAGCGGCTCGCCCTGCCATTCCGGCTCGTCGAACACGGGATCGCCGTCGCTGAGCATCCTGGTCTTGCGGCGCCACTGATACTCCTCAAAGCCCTCCTCGAACTCGCCGTTCATCAGCAGGAAATGGGCGTGGTTGTAGTGCGCCAGTGGCTGCTCGGGATCGAGCGCGATGGCCCGGCGCGACGCGACGAGCGCCGCATCGATCTCGCCGGCATTGCGCAGCGCGACCGCGAGATTGGCGTGGCCCTTGGCATAGAGCGGCTCGAGCTCGATGGCGCGCCGATGCGCGGCGACCGCGGCCTCGACCAGGTTCTGCGCCTCGAAGATGATCCCGAGATTGGTGTGCGCGGCGGCGTAGTCCGGCTTCAGCGCCAGCGCGAGCTCGGCGCAGGCGATGGCGTCGTCGACCTGCCCGAGTTCGAACAGGCAGGCGCCGAGATTGTTGAGGATGACGTGATCGGACGGGTCGCGGGCCGAGACCTGCCGATAGATGCGGACGGCCTCCTCGCGCTCGCCCGCCTCGTGCAGCACCATGGCCAGCAGGCGCTGCGGCGCGATGCTGCCGGGATCGAGTGCGATCGCGCGGCGGTAGTGCAGGATCGCGTCCTCCAGCAAGCCCTGGCGATAGAGCGCCGCGCCAAGGCCGCAATGCAGCCCGGCATTGTCGGGATCCGCGGCAAGCCCGCGGCGATAGGCCGTGGCGGCCGCTTCGTGCCTTTTCTGATCGCTCAATACATTGCCGAGGTTGAGCCAGACGCCCCGATAGACCGGGTCGCGCGCGATCACCTCGCGATAGGCCTGTTCCGCCTCGACCGGCCGCTGCTGCCCGGCCAGCGCGACGGCGAGGTTGAACCGCGCCCGAGTCAGGCCGCCATCGAGTGCGATCGCACGGCGGAATGCGGCCTCGGCCTCGTCGAAACGCGACAGATCGCACAGCGCAACGCCGAGCTTGATGTGCAGGCCGGCATCCTGCGGCCGCAGCGTGACACCGCGCCGGAACGCCGCCGCCGCGCCTTCGTGCTCGCCCTTCACGGCAAGCGCGTCGCCGAGCGTGGCGAAGGCCGGTGCATAATCCGGATCGAGGTTGAAGACCCGATTCAGCAGCAGCGCGCCTTCGGCGGCACGATCGGTCACGAAGGCGATGACGGCGGACAGATGCAGCGCCGGAACATGGTCGGGATCGGCGGTGAGGATGTCGCCGCACAGCGTGCCGGCCTCCGCCGCGCGGCCCGCGCCGTAATGCGCCACCGCATCCCGCAACATCCGATCGACCGCCACGCTGCCCACGATACCGCCCCTGCCAACGACCCCGATGCGGATTAAACGGGCGGCGCCGCGAAATCCGGCACGCGAATTCCGATTGAAGGATCATGAGCTGGGTGCGCGCCCCGACCTCTTCTCCTTCCCCCTGAAAGGGGGAAGGTCGGGATGGGGGTCAGCCGCAGACGACGCTGCAAGTGGAGAGAGCTGATCCCCACCCGCTTTGCTCTGACGAGCAAAGCGACCTCCCCTTTTCAAGGGGAGGTCAGAGGGTGACCAGGAGAGACGATACCCGCCATCGCCGCTCTTGACGGCCGCCGGATCATGTAACATATGAAGTTACATGATCCGCGATAGCCGTCTGTCCAGCGTCCTCCATGGCCTGCTCCACATGATCGGCGCCGGCGAGCCGGTCACGTCGGAGCAACTTGCGCAGGCGATGGCCACCAACCCGGTGGTGGTGCGCCGCGTGATGGCGGGGCTGCGCGAGCAGGGTCTGGTGCATTCGGAGAAGGGCCATGGCGGCGGCTGGACGCTGGCGCGCGATCCCGCCGACATCACGCTCGCCGACATCTATCGCGCGGTCGGCGCGCCCACGATCGTTGCGATGGGCCATCGCTCGGAAAATCCCGGCTGCCTGGTCGAACAGGCCGTCAACGACGCGCTCGGAGACACGTTTCGCGAGGTCGAGGCGCTGTTCCTGAAGCGGCTCGGCACGGTGACGCTCGATGCGCTCGCGAGGGATTTCAAGCGTCGGCTCGCCAAACACAAGCAAAGTCTCGAGGACCAGATTCATGCAGTCAAGTGAGCAGGCGAAACCTCTGCCGTACAACGATCCCGCGCACTGGGACAAAATGGTCGCCGCCTATGAGGCGCAGTCGCAGCCGTTCACGACGCTGTTCGCCGACGCCGCGGTCGCAACACTCCCGATCGGCCCGTCATCGAACGTGCTCGACGTCGCCACCGGTACCGGCGCCGCGGCACTTGCCGCCGCGCGCACCGGCGCTGACGTCACCGCGATCGACTTTTCCGCCGGCATGGTGGCGCGGGTCCGTGCGCATGGGCTTCCAAATATCGAGGCGCGGCAGATGGACGGCCAGGCGCTCGACCTGCCGGATGCCGCCTTCGATGCGGCGGTGTCGGTATTCGGCGTGATGCTGTTTCCGGACTGGCGCGCCGGCCTCTGCGAGATGGCGCGGGTGACACGACCGGGCGGATCGGCGGCGATTGCGGTCTGGAAAAGCGCCGATGGCGCCGCCGTGCATCTCTTGCTCTCGCAGATCATCCGACGGCTCTATCCTGACAACGTCACGCCGATGCCCTGCACCGGCCTCGCCGAGCTCGCCGATCCCGGCCGCCTCGCCGCTGCGCTCATCGCCGCCGGCTTCTCCGATCCGGCGATTGCCGAGATCACCCACGACTTCAAGCTCAATGTCGCCAATCGCGGCGACGTCGACAAATTGTTCGAGTTCATGCCGCATTGGAGCGGGCTCGATGCCGAGCAGAGCGCCGCAGTCGCCCGCGCCTTCCGCGCCGAGATCGCGCGCAGGCGTGTCGGCGACAGCTTCGCGATTCCGTCGACCGCGCTGATCGCGACGGCCCGGCGGGCTTGACCGCAGCTGGCGTGATCCGACTACGTTTGCGGTCCCCTGCCGGCGCTAGCGCTTGTCGTCGTCCGGCGTTTCTTCATCGCTCGGCGGCTGCAGGCCGGGGCTGTTGGCCCAGCGATCGAGTTCCTCGATGACCCGCCGGTGGCTCGGCCGTAGCGGCTCTGCACCACCGGGCTCTTGCGACAATTTTCGGGGCAGCTTGACCTGATCTGGCATGGCTAGGCTCCAGAGCTGGGGGCTGTACGCAGTGGCATTCGCAGCGATTGCTACGCGCGCGACTTGAGGAGATCGCGGATCTCGGTGAGCAGATCCTGATCTTTGGTCGGCTTCGGCGGTTCGGCCGGCGCCGCGGGCGCTTCGCGCTTGAGCTGGTTCATGAGGCGGACCACGATGAACAGCACGAAGGCGACGATCATGAAGTTGAGCGTCAGGGTCAGGAAGTTGCCCCAGGCCAGCACCGCGCCCTGCTTCTTGGCATCGGCGAGGTTGGTCGCCGTCACCGACTTCGACAGCGCGGTGAAATAGTTGGAGAAGTCGAGCCCGCCGCTGACCGCGCCGATGATCGGCATGATGATATCGGCCACCATCGACGAGACGATCGCGCCGAATGCCGCGCCGATGATCACGCCGACGGCGAGATCGACGACGTTGCCTTTCATGGCGAATTCTCTGAATTCCTTCAGCATGTGATCTCCTGTTTTCCAAATGAATGCGATGGCACGGCGCGGCGACCGGATCGCCCGGCCGCTCCAAGGGGACGAAAGATTATTTGCGATCGGCCGGCTTCGTGGGCGCCGCGACCCGCTGCGCAGGCGCGGCCTGCTCCCATGGCGCCGGCAGGATGACCCGCGCCGGCGGCGAGTTCTGCGCGGCGCGCTGCACATTCGCATTGGCCGGGTGCGGTTCGTTGGCGGAATTATCCGCGCGGGCGATAGCGATGGTGATACCCAGCGCCAAGGCTGCGAGTCCGAGTCCCGCACCGATCGAAGCGGCGACGACGCCGGTCCGCGACCTGTTCAGGATGGCAAGATGAGATGAGGTCATCGCAACTGCTCCACACGCAATACATCGTTCGGAACCGCGCGGGCGCGAGCGCCGCGCGCGGCTGGAGGCAGGACGTCAGGTCTTGATGTCGTCCGGCAGCTTGCCGCCATTGGCGGCGAGCTTGGCCATCACCTGCTGATGCAGCCAGACATTCATGGTGGCGGTGTTGCTGGTGTCGCCGGTGTAGTGCAGCTCCTTCGCGAGCTCCTTGCGCGCCGCAAGGCTGCTGTCGAGACCGAGCGCCTTCATCAGGTCGACGATCGAGCTGCGCCAGTCGAGCTTCTCGCCGGTCGCAGCGGCCGCCTTGTCGACGATCGCGGCGACGTCGACGGTTTGTGCCGCCGGGGTGCCGGACGCAGCGGATGCGGAAGTCGACGCCGATGGCGCTGCGCCGGGCGCTGCCGCCGTCGTGCTCTCAGCGGTCTTGGCCTGGGCGCCGTGGCCGAAGATTGCACCCATGATGCTTCCAAAAATGCTCATGATCTCTCGCTCCATGCGCCCGAGACACCGTTCGTCCCGTAGCTGTTTCCAGTGACGGGGCGGACGATAGGCAGGCCATTGGCCGAGCGGAAGATGACCATCGTCACTATCGGAGTGTGGGACGGCGTGGTGCTGTTGGCGCGGAAAGCGTGCGGCTTTCTGCGGCCGCGCGAGAGCCTTTCATCGCACGCCCCACGTGCGATGAAGTCAGCCGTCCCGGCCCGATTCGCCAGCCCCGAGAAGTCGGGACGGCTGACACCAGCGCGCGTTCGATGTGAGGCGAGCGTTTTCGAGCGAAGTGGATACCGGTTCGCGCGAAGTAACGCGTCAAACAGAAATCTAGAGCTGGCGGCGGCGGATGGTCTGGGCGAGTTCGGCAAAGCTCTCGGCAATGCCGACGCCGGTCTTGGCGCTGACCGACTTGACGCTCGACTTCGCAAGTCCGGCAATCGCGCCCGCGCTGCCCGCGGCTTCCGGCAAGTCGATCTTGTTCAGCAGCGCCCGGTAGGGCCGGCCGGGGAAGCGCTCCTCGAAGCCGCGGACCAGTTCGACCATGCGGGTCACCGTCTGCGGCCGCGTGACGTCGGACACGATGATGGCGGCAGATGCGCCGGTGACATAGACGGTGTCGAAGATCTGCGTGCCGAAATCGCCGTCGGTGTCCCACAGCACGAGGCGCATCGGATCGCTGCCGTCCGCCGGCACCACGTCGTGGCTCAGGATCTCGACGCCCAGCGTCGATTTGTACTGGCCCTCGAACCGGTTGTAGATCAGCCGATAGAGGATCGACGTCTTGCCGACCCCCATATCGCCGAGCAGCATGACTTTCGCGGTGAGCATCAGCGGGCCACTTCGCCTCGATAGACCGTCTCGAACGCCACGCGGCGATTGCCGCCGACGGTAGCGTCGACCCGGTCGGTGATCGGCATCGTCGCGGCGCGCGAAACCAAAATCAGCCGCGACGGATCGACCCCCAGCGCGGTCAGCCTGCGCTGGACCTGCTCGGCCCGCTTGCGCGCCAGCGTCCGGTTGGTGCCTTCCGTGCCGCTCTGATCGGCATAGCCGACGATGCGCAGCCTGAGATCGTTGTTCGCCATTAGTCCGGCGAGCTCACGCAGCTGCTGCTCGGCCTGGTCGTTGTCGAGGACTTCGTCTGAATTGTTCGCGAAGAAGATCGCGGTCGTGGCGATGAAGCGGTCGAGCCGCGCCGCCGGGCCGTCGACGACGGATTGCAGCTTCGCGTATTGCTCGCCCAGTTTGCCGTACTGTTCGCCGAGCTTGTCATATTGCTCGGTCAGGGCGGCAGATTTCTGGTCGCCCGACTTCGCCTGCGCACCGATCGCCTCGCGCATCTGGTCGAGACCCGCCTGCAGGCGCGTCAGGCTCTGCTGCAGGCTCGCGATGCCGGCCTGCGATGCCGCGATTTGCTCCGGTGCGGACACCAGACCGATGTGGTTGACGATCTTGTACGGTGCCGCGGCCGCGGCAAGCGCATCGATCAACGGCGCGGTCTCCAGCTGGCTCGGCTCGATGCCTGAAACGGCCACGCTTCGGCTGCCGTGATCGAACTCGAGCCGCAGCGGGAACGAGGCCAGCAACGGCTGCTTTGCGGCGAGCTGTTCCAGCGCCGCATGGGTCCGCCGCTCCACAAGACCGCGCGTCACCGACGTCGCGGCAAGCCAGAGCAACAGCGCGGCCACTGCCGCGAGCAAGGCGAAAAGGATCACCTTGCCGCGCCGGCTCGCGATCCTGGGTGGCGTATCATCGGCCTCGATCGCGGCTGCCAGCGACGCCAGCATCGGCCCGTCGCAGTCCGCGCCGCGGTCGATGCGCTCGATCGCATCGAAGAACAGCGAGTTGATCCTGGCATTGTCGGCGGGCCGCAGCGGTCCCAGGCACTCCGCCGCCAGGATAAAGCGCGGCGAGGCGCGCAGCGCGAGTTGCCGTCCGCCGAAATCGAGCGTCTGCAGATTGCCTTCGCCGGCCAACGCCTGCACGGAGAATTCGAGGATCGCCGCGACCATCGCGCTGAGCAGGTCGGCGCGTTCGTCGGCGGTCGCATCGCGCTTCCAGTCCGCGATCAGGCGGCCATTGCCGCGTTCGATGATCAGGAGCCGGTTGATCTGCGGCGGCTGGTCGGCGAGCACGAATTCGCTGATCGGGCGTCCCGTCACCAGCGACTTGACGCGGCCGACCCACAACTGCGCCGAGGTCAACGCATTGATACGCTGCTCGAGCGAGGCAACCAGCTCCCTGAACGAGTTCGCCACGGCGGCGCTGACCAGCCGGCCGACGATCGGATAGAGCGCCTCGATCATCTGCTCGCGCGAATTCTTGATCTCGCTGCGGATCGCCGAGACCACGACCGGCGCAATCGCGCTGGCGAGCTCGCGCGGCCGGTTGACCTCGGCGCGCTCCAGCGCCTCGACCAGGATGCCTGCGGTTGCCGTCTCCAGGCGGTCGGCGTTGCCGACATAGCGCTGCAGCGAGTCGAGGTCGGCCTCCAGCGACGTCAGACGCGTCGCCTCGGGCTGAAACAGCAATGTCTTGAGCTGCTCGATCTCGCGGTTCTGGCCGGCAGCAGCTGCCATGCTATTTGCCCGTGCGGCCGGATCCCAATCCGCTGATGACTGAGCCGAGCTGGGTGATCGCCGCGCCGACATCCTTCAGCGAGTCGAGCCGCTTCTGCTCGGTATCACGCTCGAGGTCGGAGAGCCGCGCAGAAAGCGCGGTGAGCTCGTTGGTGAAGTCCGCCTGCATCTGCTTGAGCGATGCCTGCATCTCCTCGCGCAGGCCCGAGAGGTTGGTCTCGAGCGAACGTTGCGCGCCGCCGAACAGCAGGTCGCGGACCTGATCGATCGCCGCCATGCCATGCGCCGCGGCGTCCGCGCCGTTGCCGGCCGCCGGAGCGTCCACCGGTCCGTCCGTACCTTTGGTCTGGCGCTCGATACCCTTCATGGTCATTTCCCGCTTACTCATAGCCGCGCAATCCGGACCTGCAGTGTCAAAAAGCAAATCCGAAACAACCCTATAGCCAATTTTGCGGGCGCGGCCCAGAGAAAGGCGAGCAATCTCAGCCGGATCAACCGCGTGGTTGTGCGATCGCGGCCAATTATTTCTAGTAAGTTATTGCCTTTATTGCGAGTTCTGTACGGTTCTTGACCTGGCATTTCTCCAGAATCGTGCTGACGTAGTTCTTCACGGTTCCTTCCGCCAAATGCAGCTGCTCGCCGATCTCGGTGTTGCTCTTGCCCTCGACGATCAGCGTAAGAATTTCATTCTCCCGCGCCGTCAGCCCGTCACGAACCGGCAGCTTCGCCGAGACGCGCGGACCGCGCAGCCGCTTGAACTCATCGAGGATGCGCGCGGCGACGCTGGGCGAAAGCCCGGACTGGCCGTTGATGACCGCGCGGATCGTCGAGGCGATCTCCTCCATCCTGGCGTCCTTCAGGAGATACGCCTTGGCGCCTGCGCTCACCGCCTCGAAGATCAGATCGTTGGTCTCGAACGTCGTCAGCACCACGATATGGGTCTGCGGCAATTCGCGGAGAATCCGCTGGGTCGCGGCGATGCCGTCGACCCGCGGCATCTGCAAATCCATCAGGATGACGTCCGGCCGATAGCGCCGCGCGAATTCGATGGCCTGCTCGCCATCTGCTGCGCCGGGAAGGATCTCGAAATCGTCGTTCTGCTGGGCAAGCAGCGTGGCGATACCTTCCCTGATCAGGGTCTGATCCTCGGCGATCAGCACCCGTATCTTCTCAATTGTACTCACGGGCTTTCCGTCATCCTCTCGAAAATGCGTTGAACGCGCGGCAACGAATTCAATCGGCCAGCACGCCGGCGGACGCCGCCGGCGGCACCGCCACGGGGAGCGAGATCCGGACCAGCGTTCCCTGCCCGGGCGCGCTCTCCACCGCACAGCTGCCGCCGACAAGTTCAGCAAATTCGGCCATTCCAATCAATCCGAAATGTCCTGGAGTCGGGACCGCGAGATCGAAGCCGCGGCCGTCATCGCGGATCTCGACAATCAGCTTGCGGCCGACCGCGGCCGGTTCGTCGAAAGCGTGAAAGGAGACGCGGCGCGCCTGCGCATGCGTCTGAACATTGCGCAGTGCCTCGCTGAGAATGCGCTGAACCGTCAAGCCGCAATCGCGCAAGCCGGGGCGCGCCGCTTCGTCGATCTGGATCGACACCCTGACGCCGCTGCGTGCGGCGAAGTCGCTGAGCAGCCCCTCGACGTCGGGATCAAGCTTCAGGTCGTCGGGCGTGCGCAGGCGATCGATAGCTTCGCGGGCGCGCGAAAGGCCGCTCGCGGCCGCATCTTCAGCGGTCGCAAGGCTGTCCGCCACACGGGCGGGATCAGCCGACAGATAATGCCGGATCAGCCGGATCTGGGTCAGCAGCGCCACGATCGAGTGCACCAGCGTATCGTGCAGATCGCGCGCCAGCCGCAGCCGCGTCCGCGCCAGCGAGGCAAAGCGCACCTCCGCGCTCGCCGCCTCGAGCTGCTGCTCCATCAGGCGCCGGGCGCGGCGCTCGCTGCCGAGCAGCGTTTCGACCTGACGGCCGGCAAAATCCGGCATGGCGATGACGAAGTAATGCGACTGCGCACCGTTCCACAGCACGACCGCCGTCATCGGCTGCGTGATGTCAGGCGACGCGCCACGCACACCGGCCAGCGCAATCATGTCCCGCTGGCCTTGGGCAAGCGCCGCCAACTCGGCTTCCATGCCGACCAGCAACACACACTCGCAGCAATCGACGCCAGTTGCGGGAAGCCACTCGACCAGCCGGCCGATCTTCCGCTGCATGCTTCGATCGGCGCCGATGACGGCGAGACCGATGACGTCGGCTTCTGCGGCCGCAAGCAAATCCGCGCTCAGATCGATCATGCGTTGCCCATCAGCTCAGCGAGCAGCCCACTCTGGCGTAAGCCGGCAGCGGTCGCAAACGAATATGACTTTCGTCACAACCGGTCCTGACCTTCGTCAGATGCCGCCGCTGCTCGAAATGCGGTTCTGTCTCACGAATGAGCAACAGCGCAAGCCATGATGTGCCACATGCCGGCGTCCATGGCGATGCCGGCCGGGCGCCGGGCCTCGCGGAAGGTCGCGCCAGTCGGCCGGAATGTGAGCTGACAATGAAGGGCGCACCACGAAAACCGTCGGGCATCGAGCTGCGCATGTTGGCGGAAGCAAGCAAGCCCGCGCGGCGCCGGCGCCTGAGCGCAACCCAGAAGATGGCGTTGCAGGAAGCGCTCGCCGGCCGCCTGCAGCTCTATCCGCGCGGATATGCCGCGAGCAAGACCGGACCGTTCCACTCCCGACGCGCCATTCTCGGACTGGTGCGCGCCGGCCTTATGAGCCTCAGCGCGACGGCGCGCTATGCGGCCGTGACCAGGCGCGCGCGCGAGATGTACGAGGCCGCGGCAAGCAGCGACGCTGCGCCCGAGTAAGCGCGCACCATTGCGCTGAGGCGCTCGAAGCCCTCACCATCCATTTCATTTCTCCGCAGAGGCCTGGCCGGCGTCACACGCGCGTGGACGCTCTCGCGTGCCGGCCGCGAGCAGCGTCAGACCAGCCGGTTGGCTGCAGCAGGGCACGTATGCAGATAAACTGCGAAGATAATCTTTACAGTTTACCTTCATATTTGCTATCCGATCCGGCATGAGCAATGTACCGGCCCGTCCCGGCTCGGCGCGCACATCCGCGCTCGCCGAAGATCTTCGCCTGTTGATTGGAACGCTGAAGCGGCGGCTTCGCGAGCAGGGCCAGCGCGAGGACCTCCCGCCTTCCCAGGTTGCGGTGCTGCTTCGCCTCGAAAAGGACGGTCCCGCGACCGTGTCCAGCCTGGCGCGATCGGAGGGCATGCGTCCGCAGTCGATGAGCTCGGCGATATCGGCGCTCGAGGCTGCGGGCCTGGTCCGCGGCGCGCCGGATCCGGACGACGGCCGGCAGACCATCATGTCGCTCACCGATAGCTGCCGCGAGCGGCTGCGCACCGGCCGCGCCGCACGGCAGGACTGGCTGTCGCGCACCATCGCCGCGCGGCTGTCGGCGCGGGAGCAGGACGAACTCGCCGCCGCCGTCGGCTTGCTGAAGCGGCTGGTCGAGGATTGAGGCCGGCTGCGCCGCAGCAGCTTGCGAGAAAGGTAACGACCATGGCCCTGACGACGCTCGATCCGATCACCGCATTGATCGTCATCGATCTACAAAGCGGCCTCATGGGCTGGCCCTTCGCCCATCCGATCGGCGACATCGTGGCTCGCGCCGCCGCGCTTGGCGCTGCGTTCCGGCGGCGCGGTCTGCCGGTCGCGCTGGTCAATGTCGACGGCAGTTCGCCGGGACGAACCGAGCAGGCGCCGCGCCATGGAAATCCAATTGGAAATCCAATTGGAAATCCATTTGGCGGCCCGCTTCCCGACGGATGGACCGATCTCATTCCGGAGCTCGACCGACAGCCCAGCGACATCGTCGTGACCAAGCGAACGCGAGGCGCATTTGCCAGCACCGACCTCGAAAGCCTGCTGAGAGGGCGTGGCGTCACGCAAGTCGTGATCGCCGGCGTCGCCACCGCCGGCGGCGTCGAATCGACGGCGAGACAGGCCTATGAAGCGGGCTTCAACGTCACGCTCGCGATCGACGCCATGACCGACGCGCGGCCGAACGCGCATGCCTACAGCATCGACCACGTGTTCCCGCGGCTCGGCGAAACCGGCTCGACGCAGGCGATCATCGATCTCGTTGAAAGGACCAACGCGCATGAATTGGCTTGACCTCGTCGCCTATTTCTTCGGCGGCGCCTTTCTCACCAACGCGATCCCCCACATCGTCGCCGGCATGATGGGCGAAGCGTTCCAGAGCCCGTTCGCCAAGCCGCCCGGCGAAGGCCTGTCCTCATCGACCGTCAACATCGTGTGGGGCTTCTTCAACCTCGCGGTCGGATATCTCCTGGTCTGCCGCGTCGGCGACTTCGGCTTGCGAACCACCAGCGACGTCGCAGCGCTCGGTCTCGGCGGTCTGCTGATCGGCCTGTTCCTGGCGCGGCGGTTCGGGCGGTTTCACGGCGGGAATGAACCTCAGAGAACATGAGACGCGTATTTCGATCGCTCGCGAGCTTCAACTACCGGGTCTGGGCGGCCGGCGCGCTGGTATCCAACATCGGCACCTGGATGCAGCGCGCCGCGCAGGACTGGCTCGTTCTCACCCAGCTGACAAATCACAGCGCGTCCGCCGTCGGCATCGTGATGGCGCTGCAATTCGGGCCACAACTATTATTGATGCCGTGGACCGGCTTTGCCGCCGATCACTTCAACCAGCGCAAGCTATTGATGGCGACCCAGGCGACGATGGGCGCGCTCGCACTCATTCTCGGCATTCTCACCGTCACCGGGCTGGTGCAGCTCTGGCACGTCTACACCTTCGCGTTCCTGTTCGGCTGCGCGGCAGCGCTCGATGCCCCGGTGCGGCAGACCTTCGTCGCCGAGCTGGTCAGCGATACCAACCTCTCGAACGCGATCGCGCTGAACTCGACCTCGTTCAACGCCGCGCGCATGATCGGCCCGGCCGTCGCCGGCCTCATCATCGCCTCCGTCGGCACCGGCTGGGCATTCCTGTTCAACGGCGCATCGTTCCTGGCGGTGCTGACCTCGCTGACCCTGCTGCGCACCTCCGAGCTGCGCCCGAACGCGCGCGCCCATCGCACCAAGGGCAGCGTGATGCAGGGCTTCCACTATGTCTGGTCGCGGCCCGATCTCAGGGCGACGCTGATCATGCTGTTCCTGATCGGGACCTTCGGACTGAACTTTCCGATCTTCATCTCCACCATGGCGGTTGGCGTGTTCCACACCGACGCGCGCGGCTTCGGCCTGCTGTCGTCGATGATGGCGCTCGGAACGATGTCGGGCGCGCTGCTTGCCGCGAGCCGCGAGGAGCCGCGCTTCGGCTCGTTGATGCTGGGCGCCGCGATCTTTGGGCTGGGCTGCACGCTCGCCGCATTGGCGCCGAGCTACTGGCTGTTCGCCGCGGCGCTGGTCGTGATCGGCGTCGCCGCGCTGACCGTCACCAACACCTCGAACGCGCTGATGCAGCTCTCGACCGAGCCGGCGATGCGCGGACGGGTGATGGCGCTGCGGCTTGGCGTTGCGCTCGGTGGCACGCCGATCGGCGCACCGATCGTCGGCTGGGTCGCCGATCACCTCGGCCCGCGCTGGGCGCTCAGCGTCGGCGCCGCTGCCGGCTTTGCCGCGGCGATCGTCGCAATCGGCATGCTGTCCCGATCGGGCGGCGAAGCCGAGCGCCGCAGCCAGGAGGCGCGAAGGAGCGAGGTCAACCTGCCGCAGCAGCGTTGAGCTGGCGCCGCCGACCGGCGCTCCTACTCCGTGTTTGGGCACGTGTCCTTCACGCGAACCGATAACGCTAATAGGCGTAGGACGGCTTGCCCGGCTGCACGGTCAGCCGAAAGGCGACATCGGTCGAACCATCCATCAGTTCGATGATGTGGTCGCAGACCAGGCAACGAAACTCACCCGCGACGCCGCCCTTCGACGTCAATTCGATCCGGCGATAGCCGGCCTGGCAATGGGGGCACGTCACGTCAGATTTTCGCATCGAATCAGCAAGCCGTTGCGCTCTCGAGTTTCCCACACGCCCATGATCGGAAATGTGACGGCCGTCTAACCGGCGTGCTGGTCGACCAGAGCACCTGGAATTTGTGCTGTGCTTTCAGCGCGAAAAGTTCCCGACGATGGCCGAAACGACGCCGAGCCCAAGCTGACAACACGGCCGCGGACCCAAAAAACGAGCGAGCGCTCTCTCAGAAAATTTCATCATCCCCCTTTTCCGAACGCCGTTTCGTGGGCTAGGAATTAGGCAAGGGCGTAAAGCCCAGCCCGGACCAGCAACAAAATGAAATGGTCCGGGAGCATAGCCAGGGAGGCAACGTGGGTCTCGCGCGTCAGCGACCGGGGACGGCGAATGCGTTCGCGATGGACGTGCTTTGCGCACGCATCCTCGAACGTCATCGGGATTCCATCCGGGTCCAGAAAACCCATCTCGCCGTTCCGAATCTCACGCGCATCATCGGCGCCACGCTCACGCTTTCCAACAAGCACGGCTTTCACGCCACCACGCTGCGCCAGCTCGCGGAGGCTTCGGGCCTCAGCATGGGCGGCCTTTATACCTACTTCGACAGCAAGCCGACGCTGCTGTCGATGATCCTCGGCGAGGTCGCCGAGACGGTGGCGGAGGTCCTCAACTCGCCGCCCGCCGACGTGAAGCAGGATGCGCGCAAGCATCTGCACTGGATCATCGCGACCCATGTCCGCATGAGCGAGGCGATGCAGCCCTGGTTCGTGTTCTGCTTCATGGAAGCGAAGTCGTTTCCGCCGGCGGAGCGCCAGCGCGCCATCGAGATGGAGGTGATGACCGAGAAGATCATCGCCGGCGTTCTCAAGCAGGGTGTCGCCAGCGGCGTCTTCGCGATCGACCAGGTCACGCTGACCGCATCGCTGATCAAGCCGCTGCTGCAGGACTGGTACGTCAAACGCGCGAAGTACCGCAGACGCGGCACCTCGATCGAAACCTACATCAGCGCCGTCGGCGCATTCGTCGATGCCGCGGTCGCAGGCCGGACGCGGCCCGGCCGCGTCGCGCCCGGCTCCCGCACGAGAACCAGACAGACGGCGCACCCATAGCCGCAGGAAGGACGAGGCAATGAAGCGATTGCGGTTCAATCAACAGGAGATCGTCTTCGCCGTCTTTGCCGTGCTGTTCCTGGCGTTCTCGATTTTTCTGCGCGGCTTCCTGACGCCGGAGAACATGCTGACGCTGCTGCAGAACGTCGCGGTGCTCGGCATCCTCGGGCTGGCGATGGCGATCGTCGTGATCGGGCGCGGCATAGACATCTCGCTGATCGCAGCCCTTGCGGTACCGCCGGGGCTCGTGCTGCAGATGGTGCAGAACGGCCACTCGCTTCCGACGGCGCTGGTGACGGCCGTGCTGCTCACGATCGCGTTCGGCCTGGTCAATGGCTGGCTGATCGCCTATGCCGAGGTCCCTTCGCTGTTCGCGACGCTGGCGACCGGCCTGCTGCTCGCCGGCCTCGGACAGGCCGCGCTGTTTCAGCTCGACGTCGTGCAGTGGAGCGACGGCATGAAGGGCTTCGAGCGGCTCGGACAAGGCACCATCCTTGGCATTCCGACCTCGATCGTGATGTTCGCGATCGCCTGCGTCGTGGTCGCGTTCCTGCTGCGCCAGACGCGCTGGGGCGCCTATATCTACGCGATCGGCGACAATCCCTACGCGGCCCGCGTCACCGGCATCCCCTCGCGCCCGATCATCGTGCTGCAATATGTCGTCGCGGCGCTGATCGGCTGCTTCGCGGGCCTGGTGATGGCGGCATCGGTCAACTCGATGCCGACCCGCATCTTCAATTCGACCCTGATCTACGACGTCATCCTCGTCGTCGTGCTCGGCGGCATCGGCCTGTCGGGCGGCCGCGGCGGCGTGCTCAACGTCATCATCGGCACGCTGCTGATCGGCACCATGCTGAACGGCATGACCATCATGGACATTTCCTACGCCGGACAAAACCTCGTCAAGGGTGTCGTCCTGCTGCTCGCCGTCATCACGGATTCATTCCTGAATCCGCGCAACGAAGAAACGGCACAGCAGGGCGACATCTGAACCAAGCCACAAGAACATTCAATCACGACCAAGGAGGAAGCAATGAAATACGCTGTCAGGACTGCAAAGGTGATCGCCGCAGCGCTCGGTCTTGCCGCCATCGC
Organism: Bradyrhizobium sp. UFLA01-814; assembly: GCF_046718885.1. Lineage (NCBI taxonomy): Bacteria > Pseudomonadati > Pseudomonadota > Alphaproteobacteria > Hyphomicrobiales > Nitrobacteraceae > Bradyrhizobium > Bradyrhizobium sp. UFLA01-814. The sequence goes on from NZ_JAQOSR010000035.1 coordinate 33,627, forward strand.
CGCTCCGGCTCTGGCCCAGCAGGGCCTGGACGAGCCGTTCCAGAAGCCGTTCAGGGAAGCTCTCGCCGGCAAGACGGTGGCCTACGTTCCGGTCGCCATGAACTTCGACCTCACCGAAGGCTGGTACGCCGGCATGAAGAAGGAGCTCGAGCCCTTCGGCGTGAAGTTCGAGATCCGCGATCCCAACTGGAACACCAATGCCGGCGCGCAGGCGGTGACCTCGCTGATCTCGGAGAAGCCGGCCGTGATGGTGATCCACAATCCGGACGTACAGACCTACGCCAAGTTGCTGCAGCGCGCCGAGAACGAAGGCATCTACGTCATCCAGATCAACATGGGGTCGGCCTATCGCTCGTCGGCTTTCGTCGGCGCCAACTGGATCGAGATCGGCGAGCGGGACACCGAAGCCGTGGTGAAGGCCTGCCAGGGCAAGTCGAACAAGATCGCCATCGTGCAGGGCGCGCTCTCGGCGGCCGCCAGCGCCTACACGCTCAAGGGCGTCGAGAACGTGCTCGCCAAGCATCCGGAGATCAAGGTGGTCTCGAGCCAGGCGGCCGACTGGGACGCCGCGAAGGCCAAGGCGATCACCCAGACCGTGCTGAAGCAGAATCCTGATCTTTGCGGCATCGTCGGGTTCTGGGACGGCATGGACATCGGCACCGCCGCCGCGGTGAAGGAAGCCGGCCTGACCGGCAAGGTGTTCGTCGCGACCTCCGGCGGCGGCGAGCGCAAGGGCGCCTGCGAGCTCGTGAAGTCGGGCGCGTTCGATCTCAACATGAGCTACGACGTGCCGACCCAGGCCGCGCAGATGGCCGGCACGATCAAATGGCTGCTGTCGTCGGGCGCCAAGGCCGGATCGATCAAGGGGTCGGAATACACGACGCTGATTCCGATCACCAAGGAGAACGCGGACAGCCAGACCGCGTGCTGGAATCTCAGTGACCTGAAGAAATAGTCCGGCCATTCCCGCTCGACGTCCCGGGCGCCTCGCCCGGGACGTCGATCTTCCCAAATCGAACGCCTTGCTGGAATGCCGATGCGCGACACCCTGACGAGCCTGCGTTACCGCTACTGGCCGGATCATCTCCTCGGCGAGATCCTGTCCAAGCGTTGGACCGAGACCGCAATACCGGTGATCCTGCTTTTGATCGTCGGCTTCGCGCTCAGCCGTTCCATCGATCACTTCCTGTCGCCGTCGAGCCTCGCCGACACCGCGCGGCAGGCCGGCGAGATCGGCTTCATCGGCCTCGGCATGGCGCTGGTCGTCATCGTCGGCGGCATCGATCTGTCGGTCGGCTCGATCTTCGCGCTTACGGATTTCTGCGCGCTCTATCTGCTCGACGTTCTGAACTGGCCGGTTCCCGCGGTGGTGGTCGCCACCCTCATCTGCGGTGCACTGCTCGGCGCCGTCAACGGCGTCCTGATCGGCTACCTAAGGCTGCGCGCCTTCATCACCACGCTGATCACCCTGATCATCTACCGCTCGGCGTTCGATCTGTTGATCCAGCGCTACTCCAATTCGATCGCCGCGGCCTTCCCCGACATCCCGTCCTGGAATTTCATCGGCGGCGGCGACGTGTTCGGCATTCCGAGCGTCGCCTTGGTCTACATCGCGATCGCGATCTTCGGCCATATCTTCATGACCCGACTGCGCCCGGGCTGGCACATCACCGCGATCGGCGGCTCGCGCCGTTCGGCCTACAATTCCGGCATTCCGGTCCGCCGCACCATCGCGCTCTGCTATGTCGCAAGCGGCGTACTGACCAGCATCGCCGCGCTGTTCTTCGCGGCCCGGCTCGGCACCGTCGGCGGCGACATCGGCATCGGCCTCGAGGTGATCGTGCTGACCGCGACCGTGCTGGGCGGCATCACGCTCGGCGGCGGCAAGGGCTCGGTCGCCAAATCGCTGGTCGGCGTGCTGATCGTGCTCTTGATCACCAACGGCCTGACCACACTCAATGCGCGCGGCGGTATCAACCGCATGGCGCTGGCGGGCATCCTGCTGGTTGCGGCGATGGTCGACATCCGCTGGCAGAAGAACCGCACCCGCATCATCAGCAAGGTCTATGTCGCGCCGACCTATCATGCGCTGCCGCCGCCTCCGGCCACCGAGATCGGCCAGGGCGGCCCGTTCGAGCAGAACGACAAGCTGCGCGACGTCGAACTGATCGGCCTCGGCCGCATCGAGGCGCCGGAGGACGTGATCCTCGATCGCAACAACAATCTCTACGCCGGCTCGCGCCATGGCGATATCATGCGCTTCTTCGCGCCCGACTATCAGCGCATGGAGGTGTTCGCCCATATCGGCGGCCAGCCGCTCGGCATGGCGTTCGACCGGCAGGACAATCTCTATGTCTGCATCGGCGGCATGGGCCTTTACCGCATCACGCCCGACGGCACCGTGGAGAAGGCGACCGACGAGACCAATCGCAGCATGCATTCGGTGAACGACGACAGCCGCCTGCGGCTCGCCGACGACCTCGACATCACCGACGACGGCCTGATCTTCTTCTCCGAAGCCACCGTGCGCTACGAGATGGACGAATGGCCGATCGACGGGCTCGAGGCGCGCGGCAACGGCCGCATCATCTGCTACGACACCAAGACCGGCGCGACGCATACGGCGCTGCGCGGCCTCAAATTCCCCAACGGCATCTGCGTCGCCAGCGACGGCCAGTCGATCCTGTTCGCCGAAACCTTCGGCTGCTCGATCAAGCGGCTGTGGTTCGCGGGGCCGAAGAAGGGCCAGGTCGAGGTGGTGATGGACAATCTGCCGGGCTACCCTGATAACATCAACCTCGCCTCCGACGGCAATTACTGGCTGGCGCTGGTCGGCATGCGCAGCCCCTCGCTCGACCTTGCCTGGAAGATGCCGGGCTTCCGCCGCCGCATGGCCAAGCGCGTCCCGGTCGACGAATGGCTGTTCCCGAACATCAACACCGGTTGCGTGGTCAAGTTCAACGAGCAGGGCAAGATCCTTGAATCGTTCTGGGACCTGCGCGGCGAGAACCATCCGATGATCACCTCGATGCGCGAGCATCGCGGCTATCTCTATCTCGGCGGCATCATGAACAACCGGATCGGCCGCTACAAGCTGGAGAACGCGGACCCGAACTTCGTGCAGTATGACAAGCGCTGGGGGAAGCTGTCGTGATCGCGGCCGTCAGGGAATTCGCCAACCGCTTTCTCGGCCGTGGCGAGGCCACCATCACCGTGCCGTCGTTCGACGGCGCGCTGAAGCCGAATCAAAAACTGGAGACGGCGACCACCTTGCTGGAATGCGAGGCGCCCGAGGATCTCGCAACCGACGGCCGCAACCTCTATGTCGCTGACGGCCGGCGTCTGCTGCGCCTCGACGGCGGCGGGGCGACTGAGCTGCGCCGCTTCGAGCAACCGATTTCGGCGCTCTGCGCGCTCACCGGCGGCGGCATCGCGGTCGCGCTCGGCGGCCGCGAGGTGCGCCTCTACGCCGATCCCTCGTCGGGCGAGTCGAGCGTGACTTTCAGCGACGCCGCCTTCAACGCGATCAACGCGCTGACGCAGGCCGGCGACGGGTCCCTGATCGCAACCGACGGCTCGGTGAGCTGCGGCATCGATGATTGGGCGCGCGACCTGATGGAGCTCAACCGGAGCGGCCGCGTATTCCGGCTCGATCCCAGGACCAGGTCGGTGCAGCCGCCGGCGTCGAAGCTCGCTTACGCCTTCGGCGCCTGCGCGTGCAGCGACGGCGTGCTGGTCAGCGAGAGCTGGCGGCATCGCCTCGTTCTTGTCTCGAACGGGAGGCCGCCGCAGGTCGTGCTCGGCCATTTGCCCGTCTATCCGTCGCGGCTGTCGAAGGCCGCGGGCGGCGGCTATTGGCTCACCGCGTTCACCGCACGCACCCAGCTGATCGAGTTCGTGCTGCGCGAGCCGGCCTATCGGCGTCGCATGATGGCCGAGATCGACCCGGCCTATTGGGTGGCGCCGCGGCTGCGCTCGGGCTTCTCGTTCAAGGAGCCGATGCAGGGCGCCCACATCAAGACGATGGGCGTGATCAAGCCGTGGGCGCCGCCGCGCTCCTATGGCCTCGTCATCCGGCTGAGCGAGGACGGCAAGCCAAAGTATTCGCTGCACAGCCGGGTCGACGGCGTCAATCACGGCGTCGTCGCGGCGCTCGAGCTGGGCGGCGACCTTGTGCTGATCGCCAAGGGACCGGGCCGCGTGCTGAAACTGCCCCTCGCCGGGCTCGCCGAGGAGGTCGGCTCATGAGCGACACCGTGCTTTCCCTGCGCAAGGCCACCAAGCTTTACGCCGGTGTGCCCGCCATCGAGGGCGTCGACTTCGATCTACGCCGCGGCGAGATCCACGCGCTGGTCGGCGAGAACGGCGCCGGCAAGTCGACACTGACCAAGGTGATGGCCGGCGTCGTGACCTTGACCTCCGGCGGCATGCGTGTCGACGGCGCGGAGGTCGCGCCGCGGACGCCGCTCGAGGCCCGCAATCTCGGCATCGCCATGGTGTTCCAGGAGAACAGCCTAGTGCCGACCATGACGGTCGCACAAAACCTGTTTCTCGGGCAGGAGAAATTCTACAACCGGCTGCGCGGCATCTACATCGCCGCCCAGCAATTCCTGCAATCGCTGAATTTCGACGTGACGCCGACCGCGACCGTCAGCGGGCTCGGCGCCGCCAAGAAGCAGATGGTGGAGATCGCGCGCGCGGTTCTGCACAAGGCCAAGGTCATCATCTTCGACGAGCCGACCGCGTCGCTGACGCCGGAAGAGAAGAAGTATTTCTTCGACCTGGTCCGTGACCTCAAGAAGCGCGGCGTCTCGATCATCTTCATCTCGCACGCGCTGGAAGAGGCTTTGCTGCTCGCCGACCGCATCACCGTGTTGCGCGACGGCAAGCACGTCATCACCGACGATGCCGCGAAATTCGATCGCGCTGCGATCGTGCAGGCGATGGTCGGACGCGACCTCTCCAACACGCTGTATGGCGCGCGGAAGACCAGCGTCCGGCCGGCGGGGGCGCGCGTGCTCACGGTGCAAAACCTCAAGATGGCGCCGATGGTGAAGAACAATTCGCTGTCGGTGTTTGCCGGGCAGATCACCGGCGTGTTCGGCCTGGTCGGCGCGGGCCGCACCGAGACCTTCAAGATCGTGTCCGGCGTGTTGAAGCGCGACTTCTTCCACGGCGGCGAGATCCTGCTGCACGACAAGCCGGTGCGCTACCGGGTTCCGGCGCCGGCGGTCAAGGCCGGCATCGCCTATGTGACCGAGGATCGCAAGGTCGAGGGCTTCTTCGAAACCGCCTCGATCGCCCGCAACATCTATCTCGGCCTGCTTTCCAAGTTTCCCGGGGGCCGCATGATGTTGTCGCGGCGCGAGACCAATTCGGTCGGCAAGACCTGGACCCAGCGCCTCAAGGTGCGCGCCATCGGCGACGAGGCCAAGGTGGTCGAGCTGTCGGGCGGCAACCAGCAGAAGGTGGTGATCGCCAAATCGCTGGTGCAGGAGCCCGAACTGATCATCTTCGACGAGCCGACCCGCGGCGTCGACGTCGGCGCCATCGTCGAGATCCACGAGCTGATCAACCAGCTCGCCGACGAGGGCAAGGCGGTGGTGGTGATCTCGTCCTATCTGCCCGAGATCATGGCGCTGTCCGACCGCATCCTGGTCTCGCGCCAGGGCAAGGTGGTCGAGGAGTTCTCCGCGCTCGAAGCCACCGAGGAGAAGATCATGTACGCGGCGATTCATTGATCGCCGCAGCGGACGTGCGTCACGGCCGGCTCGCCGCACGCGACGCATTCATGCAGGCATCGCTCAAGCAGGTGCGGCGCGGGAAGCCGCCCACTGCGATCCCGGTCGCGTGCTACTTTGGTCCGACCGTTCCAGTCACCTTCAGTCTCGCCGACCTCACCCAACCCGAGACGTCGTTGCCCGTCCCCGGATTGAGGTACATCACCGACGACCAGCCATCATTGGTTTGCGCATAAGCGATCAGCGCGTCATTTGGAATGACGAACACCCCGCGGATCGGACAGTGCAGATTCGGCGCCGAGTAGAATTGCAGCCGACCCGTGCCCGTCACCACATTGGCCAGCGGCGGCGACAACATCGGGACGCGGCTGGTGCCGGTCTGCGGCTCTTTGCAGTTCGACGGCGTCTGCGCGTGCACGGTCGCCCCCGGAGCCCCCAGGATCAGCGCACACCAGACCATGCAGGCGACAACGAACCTGTCCGACATCACTGATCCTCCTGACGTCGCCAGTTGCGGCAACCGACGAAGGGATTGATTCAGTTCGTGCCCGCGATGATGACGAGATTGTTCAGGACAGGCGTGGAGCAGAAGGCGACGACGAGAGCGATGTTGTAAACGTTGTTGCTCCGCCAAAGCAGCCACGTGACCACGAACGTCAAACCAAGCTTGGGCACCAGCCACCATACGCCGAACCATGTCTGCGCCAGGTGCATGAACGGGTTCAGCTCACCCAATCCGAGACTCAGGATCACATTCGTCGACACGAGGTCGGCGTAACCCAGCAGCAGGGCGAGGAGCACCAGAAAACCCTTAACCCAATTCATTCCGAGACTCCCGATGCCAGTAATGCCGAAGATGCCGGATTGGCCAGATCACACTATTGATGATGTCCACGCGCTCGGCAGGCACGAGGCCCGTTGCAGGATATTCGTCCGGCTTCGGTATCCAGGCCGTGCCGAACAGAATGTCGAGGAGCGGAAAGCAGGCAGCGAAGTTCTTGTCCCTGTGCTCGGGAAGGACCGAATGATGGATCCGGTGCCATTGCGGATTGTTGATCCATGTCACATACCGACCGAGCGGAATGCGGACGTTGAGATGGGCACACGCATCGGGCATGAAGAAGATAAAGCCCACCGCGATCACCATGTCCGGCGGGATGCGGAACAGGATTGCCATGATCGGAAGAAACGCGTCGGACAACACCCGCTCCAGCCAGAAATGCCGACCGCCGGTAATGAACGTCACGCCGTTCGCGCTGTGATGGAAGGAATGCATCGCCCAAAGAAAGGGGATCGCATGTTGAAGGCGATGGTATGCGTACTTGTAGAGATCGAATGCGACCACGATGATTGCGAGGGAGACGTACCACCAGTAACCGTCGGTCGGCAGCTTGATCCAGCCGAGACCGGTATAGCTGGCAATTTTCCCCGCACTGATCGCCGCGATCGGAGCGAGCATGGACGACAACCCGAGGCTCACGATCACCGCGAGCCAATCATCGCGAAACTCGCCGTAGGGAACGTCCGCGATCGGCCATCTTTTCTCCAGGATGCGACTGGTGTAGACGATGCCCAGGAATACGGCCGCATAAAATACGGCGTTTGCGATGTCACTCTGCATGAGGGATGACTCGCCGGTTCAAAAGGACAGACAATAAGAATAAAAACATTTCTGTGCCTATAAGCTGAAAAAGCTTATTTTTTCTCAACGATCCGGCGGGGGCAAGCAGGGTTTTTACGGGGCGGCCCCCGCCTTCGGCCCGATTCCGACCCGCGCGGGCGCATTTTTGCAGGCCGGCCTCCGATCCGGTGCGGCGACAGCCAGCTGAAGCGGACCCGGCGCCCGCCTCGCAACAGCCTGCATGGCCGAGCGCCTATGGCCGCGAATGATGTCCCGCTGGACCGCCTGAATCAATCTGTCTCGCGCGCTGCCCCGCACACGCCAACACCGACAATTAGTGCAACAATGGTAGCGGGGCTGGCGCGTCCGCCTTCCAGTGCGCCGCGGCTGCGTCGAGCCGTGCGCGATCATCCGCCGACAGCATCTTGCAGATCTTCTCGTATAGCTCCCGGAGGACGGGAATTTTGCCATCTGCGCTGTTGTAGGCGCGAAGTGCGAGCGATGCCCAGATGTAGGCTTGCTCCAGATTTCTCGGCGTGACCGTCCCATCGAAAAGCAGCGCGGCCAACGTATGCATTGCGTTTGGCTGCCGTTGGTTGGCAGCCGCCGCCAACCAGGTCAGGCCCTTCGTGATATCGCGCTCGACGCCATGGCCGTAGACGTAACACATGCCGGCACCATTCATCCCGGCGCTGTTGCCCTGCTCTGCGGCTGCCAGAAACCAGCGAAACGCCGCGGGAAAATCGACGGGCCCTCCTCTGTTCGTTGTCAGCATGACGGCAAGGTTCACCTGCGCGGAAACCAGACCTTGAGCCGCGCCGATTTCGTAGAGCCGACGAGCCTCACCGAAGTCCTGTGGCATACCCTTTCCGAGCTCGCACAAGTTACCAAGGTAGGCCGCGGCCTGGGGATGCCCTTGGGCGAGGGCTTTGCGATACCATGAGGCGGCAACGACGTAGTCTGGCGGGACGACACCGCCTCCTTGATGATGGCAACGGCCGAGGAGGAATTGTGCGTCCGCGTAAAGTTCCGTTCTCGCGGTCAAACAGCGCCACGATGAGGCCGCGTAATCTGCGCGGTGACGCCATCCGGCGGCTCTATGCCAGCGCCGCACGCAACGTTGGAAAGAAAATGGATATTGGGGTCTCAACCGCCTCAGGAGCTTCGAGCGCTCGCCTTATGTGAGAGGATATGTCCGTCTGGTAGGTGCTAATGCGCGGCGCGAACGAGTAAATATCCGACGTATCGATGATGACGGTCCTCATCTGGTTGACGTCGAATGGTATGGTGTCCGCCTTCCGAACGATCTGCACAATAGGCAGCCGCATCATATGGCGAATTGCCAGTTCATAGAAGACGTTTGGATTGTGATAGGACATATCGACGATGACAAGTCGGGCTTTGACGAGAAACTCCATGATCTGCTTCGTGATCATTCCCGGCTTATCTATCTGATCGGCACGCACCAGTGACAACCCGAACGACGCTACGGCGGGTTCGATGAGCGTGCCCATAAACAGATCGGAGTGCTGGCGATACTCGCTGTCAGCAGCTCCGATGGGACTGATGTAGAAGCACGTAGCTTCGAATTTGGCGTGATCTGCGGTTATGACAGCGCCAGCCGGTGGCGGCGCTATCGGTGGTAGATTGGACGAAGAGGGCGTTCCCAACGTCGTCTGTCCTGAGGGCTGCTGAACAGCATCCACCGCAGCGTCTTTGGAGACGAGGCGCTCCGCACCGGACAGCATCGCTAGCAGGCCGACATATCGCGCATTGAGGATGAATGTTTCAACGGCCTCCGGGGCAGCGTCTTTGGTTTCACCCAACTCCATAGCCGTATCAATCAGAGCAGTCTTCGCTGGCAGGGCCCGGCCAACAAATCGCTCATGGAGCTTTGCGAAAATCTCGATATCCTCTATCGATAGCTTGATTTTTGCACGTAGCTGGTCTCGTGCCGGTATCTGCGGATCAACAGTACGTACACCGTCTTGCGTCAATTCGAGCGTTTCGCCCGCATAGTTGCCTTTGATGAGGCCGTACTTATTCGCGTTGGTTACCAACATGCGGCTCGCGCCGCTGTCTGGCGACTTGCCGATATGGTCGAACAGCGAGAGCCTACGCACAGCTTCACCGCTTCCGAACTCGAACATGCTCTTCACAAAATCGATGCTGTCCTCGAACGGAGCCGCCGGAAAGCTGCGTACGGTGCGCTTGCGTCGCGCGACCTCCTTCTCAACCTTGTCGTTTGCAGCAGCGATATTGTCCGAAGTCACCCTTGCCTTGCGTGCCATTTCCCCGCCCCTTTCTTGCGGGTTCCCAGATAGCACTCGCGCAAATAGAAACGCAACCAGACTACCCGGTCGCCGGTGAACGGACCAAGGCTGTTTAGGCGCGCCAGAGCTCCATTGTTCGTTAGGGTCTATCGGGCTGTCGAGGATTGAGGGATGCCAATGACCACCCGCAGCATTCTTCATCCTCGCGATGGTCGCGGTGTCATTCGAGGCCCATGTAGCCGCTCCACGCGGCAGCGAAGCGCTTGGGAACTTAGTTGAATGGCGCGCCCGGAACGATTCGAACGTCCGACCCTCAGATTCGTAGTCTGATGCTCTATCCAGCTGAGCTACGGGCGCATTTTCGCGGGTGGGCTTGAGCCCGCATGGCTCCGGGAGCCCCGGAACGTCGCGAAAGAGCGCTCTAGCTACAGGCTCCGGCTCCAGTTGGCAAGGTCTGGAAACGCCAATTTCGGCGCGGCTTTAGCCGCCCCGGAATACCGGAACGGCGCCTACGCCCTCGCCCGCTCGCTGCGGACCGACAGCAGTTCCACCGGACGATCCGGGATCGAAATCCGGAAGGTGGCGCCGATGGTGCCCTCGACCAGATGGATGTGGCCGCCGTGCGCCCGGATCAGTTCGGCGGCAATCGCAAGGCCGAGTCCGCTGCCGCCGGGGCGGCCGGAGGTCTGGAACGCCTCGAACAGGTGCTCGCGCGCCTTGGCCGGAACGCCCGGACCGGTGTCGGAGACCTCGATGATCGCAACCGTCCCCTCGCGGCGGCCGGTGATGCGGATCTGCTGCGCGCCGCCGTCGCTGGCCGGCCGGCTTTCCAGCGCCTGCGTCGCGTTGCGCACCAGATTGAGCAGCACGCGGAACAGCTGGTCCGGGTCGGCGTCGATGGTCAGGCCGCGCTCGATCGCGCTGATCCAGGTGATCGAGACATCGGTCGCAAGCCCCGCCGACTCCCGCACCTCGGCAACCGCGGGCTCCACCATGATGACGCGGCGATCGGGCGCCGCCTCCTGCGCGCGGCCATAGGAGAGTGTCGACTGGCAGAAGGCGATGGCGCGCTCCAGCGAGCGCAACAATTTCGGCGCAAAGCGCTGCACCCGCGGATCGGGCACGCTGGCCAGCTGGTCCGACAGCAATTGCGAGGACGCCAGCAGGTTGCGCAAATCATGGTTGATCTTGGAGACGGCGAGCCCGAGCGCGGCAAGCCGGCTCTTCTGATGCAGCATCGAGACGAGGTCGCGCTGCATGTCCGACAGCTCGCGCTCGGCAACGCCGATCTCGTCGCCGCGCTGGCTCGGCACGATGATTCGCGCCGAACTCTCCGGATTCTCGTGGAAGCCGACCAGGCTCGCGGTCAGCCGCCGCATCGGGCGCACGAACAGATAATGCAGCGCCAGATAGACCAGGCCGGCGGTCAGGCCGGCGATCAGCAATGCAACGACCAAAACGTTGCGCGAGAAGCGGTACATCGCCTGCCGCAGCGGCTTCTCGTCGATCACGACCTCGATGAATTGCGCCTGGCCCGGCGCGGGTCCAACCACGCGGATGGTCTGGTCGCCATGCTCCAGCATGATCTCGAAGGCATCGACGATCGCCGACCACACCGTCATGGTCCGCATGTCGACGTCATGGTCGATCGCGGCCGGCAGGTCGGCGCTGGCGAGCAGCCGGCGCTGCTGTCCCAATTTGATGGCAACGGCACGGGCGCCGATGCTGGTCAGGATCTGCCGCGCTAGCGATTCCGGCACCAGGCCGGACGGGGCGGCATCGAGCACCAGCGCCGCGGTATTGGCGGCGGCCAAGCGGTCATTGAGCCGGTTCATCCGGAAGTTGGCGATCGCCGGCACGTAGATCAGGAGCCCGGCGATCATCACCAGGGGAATTGTCAGCAACAAAAGCTTGCCCGACAGCCCGAGCCGGGGGGACGGCTTGGGCCGCTGCTTCTGCGCGGTCGCCTGATCGTCAGTTAGAGCCACAAGATAAGGCCTTGTTTGGCTTAGGGGTCGGAAGATGGGGCCCGGCCCCCAAGCCGGTCAAATTACGGATCGCTAATGTGGGCGGTTCCCCGAACGCCCCAAAGCGTCTCCATACCGTCAAATACCCCGCGAAATCAGATATATTCGCCCCAATTGCGACGTTTCGAAGAAGCCTTTTTGCGACGGCCTGTGACATTGACGAAAACAGGGCGCTCCCTTATAAGCCGCGCCAACTGTCCGCGATGGCCCGGTTCTTGACCCGGGGGCGGCTCTTTGGGGCCGTCAACGGCTCGTTTGGGCCTGCCAGCATCACCGGACTCCATCTCAATACAACGGCAAATTGCCCGGTCAGCGGAGAATTACCCGTGAAGCGGACTTATCAACCCAGCAAACTGGTGCGCAAGCGCCGTCACGGCTTCCGCGCCCGTCTCGCCACGGCCGGCGGCCGTAAGGTCCTCGCTGCGCGCCGCGCGCGTGGCCGCAAGCGCCTGAGCGCCTGAGCCCGGACGTCTCCTCTCCGGAGATACCCATTATGGATCGGCTGAGGCAGCGGGCGGATTTCCTCGCCGTTGCCATTGGCGCACGGGCGAATACCACAGCTTTTGTGCTGCAGGGCCGCCGCCGCGACGATCAGGGCCCGATCCGCGTCGGCTATACCGTCACCAAGAAGAACGGCACCGCGACCGAGCGCAACCGCATCCGCCGCCGGCTTCGCGAAGTGATGAGACAGGTCGACGCCGTATTCATGCGGCCGCACCATGATTATGTGCTAGTGGGCCGTCGTGACGCGCTGACCCGCGACTTTGCGACCATGCTTGACGACCTGCGGTCGGCGCTGCGCCGCCTCGACCGGCCTGCGCCCAAGACGGGTAACGACAAGGCGGGTAACAAAAGCGCGCCCAATCCGAATGGAATGACGAGACCCTAAGAGATGTCCGACAACCGCAACACGATCCTTGCCGTCATTCTGTCCGGCCTCGTCCTGATCGCCTGGCAATACTTCTACAATGTGCCGCAGATGGAGAAGCAGCGCGAGGCGCAGCGCCAGGCGGAGTTGCAGAAGCCGGCACCGCAGGCGACTCCGGGTGCTACTCCTGGCGCCGCTCCGGGAACCTCGGCAACCCCCTCTCCGGCCCCCGGCGCGCCTGCTGCTGACGCTCCGGTCGCGAGCCGCGAAACGGTGCTTGCCTCGGGCCCGCGCATCAAGATCGAGACCCCGCGCGTCACCGGCAGCATCGCGCTGAAGGGCGCCCGGATCGACGACCTGGCGCTGGTTCAGTTCCGCGAGACGGTCGATCCCAAATCGCCGGCTGTCGTGTTGCTTTCGCCGTCGGGCACGGCCGAGCCTTATTATGCCGAGTTCCTGTGGCTGACCGCCAACGGCTCATCGGTGAAGACGCCGAACGCCGAAACCGTCTGGCAGCAGGAGGGATCGAACAGCCTGTCGCCGAGCACCCCGGTGATTCTGAAATACGAGAACGGCCAGGGCCTGACCTTCCGCCGCACCATCTCGATCGACGATCGCTACCTCTTCAGCATCAAGGACGAGGTCATCAATCAAGGCAGCGCGCCGGTGACGCTGTATCCGTTCGGGCTGATCTCGCGCGGCGGCAAGCCGCCGGTCTCCGGCTACGCGATCCTGCACGAAGGCCCGATCGGCTATCTCGGCGAACACGGCCTGCAGGAATTCAGCTACAAGAACATCGACGAGGCCAAGACCCCGACCGGCGGAAACTCGCGTGGCATCGTGTTCACGAAGGTCACCGACGGCTGGCTCGGCATCACCGACAAATACTGGGCCACGGCACTGCTGCCGGAGACCACCGCAACGCTCGAAAGCGCCCGCTTCACCACCGGCGACAAGCGCTACCAGACCGACTACATGCTCGGCGCGCAGACCATTCCGATCGGCGGCACCGGCGTCGCCAACGGGCGGCTGTTCGCCGGCGCGAAGGAGGCCGCCACGGTCGGCCTCAACTTCCCGCTGGTCGGCTTCGGCGGCTACAACAAGCAGCTCGGCCTCAACCATTTCGATCTCCTGATCGACTGGGGCCATTTCTACTTCATCACCAAGCCGATGTTCCTGGCGCTCGACTGGTTCTATCGCCTGGTCGGCAATTTCGGCATCGCGATCCTCTTGGTGACCGTGATCGTGAAGCTGTTGTTCTTCCCGCTCGCCAACAAGTCCTACGCCTCGATGGCGAAGATGAAGTCGGTGCAGCCGCAGCTGCAGGCGCTGAAGGAACGCTATCCTGACGACCGCGTGAAGCAGCAGCAGGAGATGATGGAGATCTACAAGAAGGAGAAGATCAACCCGATCGCGGGCTGTCTTCCCGTCGCCTTGCAGATCCCGGTGTTCTTCTCGCTCTACAAGGTGCTGTTCATCACCATCGAAATGCGGCACGCGCCGTTCTTCGGCTGGATCAAGGACCTCTCGGCGCCCGATCCGACCAATCTGTTCACGCTGTTCGGCCTCATTCCGTTCGATCCGATCGCGCTGCTCGGACCGCATTTCGGCTCCTATCTGGTGATGGGCATCTGGCCGATCATCATGGGCATCACGATGTGGGTCCAGATGAAGCTCAATCCGGCGCCGCCGGATCCGACCCAGAAGATGATCTTCGACTGGATGCCGCTGATCTTCACCTTCATGCTGGCAGGCTTCCCGGCCGGTCTCGTGATCTACTGGGCCTGGAACAACCTGCTGTCGGTGCTGCAGCAGAGCTACATCATGCGGCGCAACGGCGTGAAGGTGGAGCTGTTCGACAATCTGAAGTCGACGTTTCAAAAAAAAAGCGTGACGACTGAGACAAAGAAGGCGACGTAGCTTCCAGCAACAGCGCTTCGTCACCATGTCATGCCCGGCCTTGTGCCGGGCATCGACGTATTGGAGGGCGGCCAGCGCGTCTTCGAGCGAAGCGGGCGACCTTCGATTCAATCAGAACCGAGGCTCTGGACATTGACCTGGATGGCCGGGTCGTCCTACGCCAAGGACCCGCCTTGGGCCTTTGCCCGGCCGCCACGAGATGGAATCCTTCGCATGAGCACCGAACCCGATGCGGCGCTGATCGAGCAAGGCCGAAAACTGTTCGCCGGCGACTGGCGCTTCATCTGGGCCTCGCCCTCGATCGAGACGCTGCCGCCGATGGCCGGCCTCGAGGTCGCCTTTGCCGGCCGCTCCAATGTCGGCAAGTCGAGCCTGATCAACGCGCTGACCGGCCGCAGCAACCTGGCGCGCACCTCGCACACGCCGGGGCGAACCCAGGAGCTGATCTTCTTCGAGGGGCCGGAGAAGGCGGGCTTCCGCCTTGTCGACATGCCCGGCTACGGCTACGCCTCGGCGCCGAAGACCAAGGTGGCGTCATGGACGGCGCTGATCCACAAATTCCTGCTCGGGCGCGCGACACTGGCGCGGGTCTACGTGCTGATCGACGCGCGCCACGGCATCAAGGACGTCGATCTCGACGTGCTGAAGACGCTGGACAAGTCCGCGGTCAGCTATCAGGTCGTGCTGACCAAGGCCGACCAGGTGAAGGCCGGCGAACTCAAGACCGTCATCGCCGACACGTCAGCAACGCTCGCAAAGCATCCAGCCGCCTTCCCCGAAATGCTGGTGACCTCGTCGCGCACCGGCGACGGCATGCCGGAGCTGCGTGCCGCCATGGTGCGCTTGATCGAGGAACGGCGCTGATGAGCGGCGCATCCCGCCTCCTGATCGGCCTTGCCGCCATCATGGGCGCCTGTGGCGTGATGCTGGCGGCGGCCGCAGCCCATCTGCCTGATGCCACGCGGCTGGCGGCGGCATCCTCGATGCTGCTGTTCCATGCACCCGCCGTCGTCGCGGCCATCGCGGTCGCGGATCGCGCGATCATCCATGCGAAGCTCGCAGTCGCGGCGGCGGCCGGGTTCGTCATCGCGGCGTCATTGTTCGCGGGCGACCTCGTGCTGCGCCAATATGCCGGCCATGGATTGTTTCCGATGGCCGCGCCCGCCGGCGGAACGCTGTTGATCCTGAGCTGGCTGGCACTGGCGGTCGCGGCGGTGTGGCCGAAGCGGTGATGACTGCCTTCCTTCTCCCCCTGTGGGAGAAGGTGGCGCGGACGTAGTCCGCGACGGATGAGGGGTCTCTATCCGCGGAGTCAGACCCCTCACCCGTCTCAATCGCGCGTTGCGCGATTGATCCACCCTCTCCCACAGGGGGAGAGGGCTGAAGACCGCTTTGCGCCCTGCCCGCCAATCAGATAGAACCGCGCCACCCCTCCGCTGACGACGAGACTAGCCCCATGACCGACCAGCACATCAGCCCGCTCGATCAGGCCCGCATCCTGTCCGAGGCGCTGCCGCACATGCAGGAATATGACGAGGAAACCATCGTCATCAAATACGGCGGCCATGCCATGGGCGCCGAGGACACCGCGAAGGCGTTCGCGCGCGACATCGTGCTGCTCGAGCAGACCGCGATCAATCCGGTGGTCGTGCATGGCGGCGGGCCGCAGATCGCGACCATGCTGAAGCGCCTCGGCATCCAGTCGGAATTCGCCGCGGGCCTGCGCATCACCGACGCCGCGACCATCGAGATCGTCGAGATGGTGCTGGCGGGCTCGGTCAACAAGCAGATCGTCGGCTACATCAACGAAGCCGGCGGCAAGGCCGTGGGCCTCTCCGGCAAGGACGGCAACATGGTGAAGGCGTCGAAGACGACGCGCACCATGGTCGATCCGGATTCCAACATCGAGAAGGCCATCGATCTCGGCTTCGTCGGCGATCCCGAAAAGGTCGACCTCACGCTGCTCAATCAGCTGATCGGCTATGAGCTGATCCCGGTGCTGGCGCCGCTCGCGACCTCGCAGGACGGCCAGACCCTGAACATCAACGCCGACACCTTCGCCGGCGCGATCGCGGGCGCGCTGAAGGCCAAGCGCCTGCTGCTGCTGACCGACGTGCCGGGCGTGCTCGACAAATCCAAGAAGCTGATTCCGGATCTGTCGATCAAGGAAGCCCGCAAGCTGATCGCCGACGGCACGATTTCCGGCGGCATGATCCCGAAGGTCGAGACCTGCATCTACGCGCTCGAACAGGGCGTGCAGGGCGTCGTGATCATCGACGGCAAGACGCAGCACGCGGTGCTGCTCGAGCTCTTCACCAACCAGGGCACCGGCACGCTGATCCATAAGTAATGGCAGACGCGGGACACACGGCGAGGATCCCTCGCCGGTCGCCGGCGGCGCGGCTCGCGATGGCGCTGCCGGCCGCGCTGGTGTCGTTCCTGTTCTCGTCGGCGCCGGCGCATGCCGACCTCAAGCTCTGCAACCGCATGAGCTATGTGATCGAGGCCGCGATCGGCATCGACGACAAGGCCGCGACCGCGACACGCGGCTGGTTCCGGATCGATCCCGCGACCTGCCGGGTCGTGGTGCAGGGCGCGCTCACCGCCGACCGCGTGCTGCTCAATGCGCGGGCGCTCGGCGTCTACGGCGCTTCGCCGATCCCGCAGAACGGCACCGACACGCTCTGCGTGGCGCAGGACAATTTCGTGATCGCCGCCGCGCGGCAATGCCGCTCCGGCCAGATGCCCGCGCAATTCACCCAGATCACGCCGACGAAGACCGACGACGGCAACCTGGTCGCCTATCTCGCCGAAGACAGCGAATATGACGACGAGCAGGCGCGCCTCGCCGGCATCCAGCGCCTCTTGGTGATCGCGGGCTACGATGCGGCGCCGATCGACGGCGTTGACGGGCCGAAGACCCAGAGTGCGCTGTCGGCATTCCTGAAGAGCCGCGGGCTCGCCAGCGACGTCGTGCAGTCGCCGAATTTCTTCGCCACCATGATCGATGCCGTGCAGAAGCCGTCGCCATCAGGGCTGACCTGGTGCAACGACACGCCGCACAAGGTGATGGCCGCGGTTGCAACCGACGACGGCAAGGCGGTGACCAGCCGCGGCTGGTATCGCATCGACCCCGGCAAGTGCCTGCATCCGGACGTGTCAGGCACGCCGAAGCAGATCTATTCGTTTGCCGAAGCCGTCGACAACGACAACAGGGCCATCCGCGTCAAGGACAAGCCGCTGAACTGGGGCGGCGGGGTCCAGCTCTGCACCCGCGAAAGCAAGTTCGAGATCAACGAACAGGGCGACTGCGCCGCCCGCGGCCTTGCCGCGCTCGGCTTCACCACCGTCGACATGACCAGCGGCGGCAAGACGCTGCGCTTTGCGATGCCGTGATGAAGACAACGGCGCCACAAACACCACAGTCGTCCCGGCGAAAGCCAGGACCCATAACCACGGGATTGCGTTTGGCGAAGAACGACGAGCATCGTGCCACATTGATGGATTCCGCGGTATGGGTCCTGGCTTTCGCCAGGACGACGGCGGAAGACTGGGCGATCGCGCCGACACGCGGAGAAAGCCATGACTAAAACTGCCCGCAGCTTCGGCCATGTCGAGACCTGGGTGTTCGACCTCGACAACACGCTGTACCCGCATCACGTCAACCTGTGGCAGCAGGTCGATGCGCGGATCGGCGAGTTCGTCAGCAACTGGCTGAAAATCTCGCCCGAGGAAGCACGGCGGCTGCAGAAGGACTACTACCTGCGCTACGGCACCACGATGCGCGGCATGATGACCGAGCACGGCGTGCAGGCCGACGACTATCTCGCTTATGTGCACAAGATCGACCACTCGCCGCTACAACCCAATCCGGCGATGGGAGCCGCGATCGCAAAACTGCCGGGGCGCAAGCTGATCCTGACCAACGGCTCGGTCGACCATGTCGATGCGGTGCTGGGCCGGCTCGGCATCAGCAACCATTTCGACGGCGTGTTCGACATCATCGCCGCCGATCTCGAGCCGAAGCCGGCGCCGCAGACCTACCAGAAGTTCCTCAGACTCCACGACGTCGATCCGGCGAAGGCTGCGATGTTCGAGGACCTCGCGCGCAATCTGGTGGTGCCGCATGAGCTCGGCATGACCACCGTGCTGGTCGTGCCCGACGGCAGCCAGGAGGTGGTGCGCGAGACCTGGGAGCTCGAAGGCCGCGACGCCGCCCATGTCGACCATGTCACGGATGATCTCACCGGCTTCTTGCAGCGGCTCAAGCCGTAGCCTCTCAACAGGTGTCGTCCCGGCGAAAGCCGGGACCCATAACCACCAATCTGCGCTTGGCTACTTGCTGTGGCCCCAGCGTGCCGCAACGCTGGCATTCGTGGTTATGGGTCCCGGCTCGCGCTTCGCTTGGCCGGGACGACGGAAGAGAGAGACCGCTCGGCGGGAGATGAGTTTGCCTTGACTCTCCTGCCCCAAATTCCGAAAAAGCCGTGCAAAATTCCCGCCATATCCCCGATACGCCCAAGGATTGTCCCGATGTCGCTGTCCGCCCTCGAAACCACCGTCAACACCGCGTTCGACGCCCGCGAAGGCATTTCGACCTCGACCAAGGGTGAGGTCCGCGAGGCGGTCGACCACGCGCTGGAGCTGCTCGACAAGGGCGAAGCGCGCGTTGCCGAGCGCGAGACGAGCGGCAAGTGGAAGGTCAATCAGTGGCTGAAGAAAGCCGTGCTGCTCTCGTTCCGCCTCAACGACATGGGCCAGATCGCGGGCGGCCCGGGCAAGGCATCGTGGTGGGACAAGGTGCCGTCGAAGTTCGAGGGCTGGGGCGAGAACCGTTTCCGCGACGCCGGCTTCCGCGCCGTGCCGGGCGCGATCGTGCGCCGCTCGGCCTTCATCGCCCGCAACGTCGTGCTGATGCCCTCCTTCGTCAATCTCGGCGCCTATGTCGATGAAGCCACCATGATCGACACCTGGTCGACGGTCGGCTCCTGCGCCCAGATCGGCAAGCGCGTGCACATCTCCGGCGGCGTCGGCATCGGCGGCGTGCTCGAGCCGCTGCAGGCCGAGCCCGTAATCGTCGAGGACGACTGCTTCATCGGCGCGCGCTCGGAGGTCGCCGAGGGCGTGATCGTGCGCAAGGGCGCGGTGCTGTCGATGGGCGTGTTCCTCGGCGCCTCCACCAAGATCGTCGACCGCGAGACCGGCGAAATCTTCGTCGGCGAGGTTCCGGAATATGCCGTTGTAGTGCCCGGCACCCTGCCGGCCAAGCCGCTGAAGAACGGCCAGCCGGGACCTGCCACCGCCTGCGCTGTGATCGTCAAGCGGGTCGACGAGCGCACCCGCGCCAAGACCAGCATCAACGAGCTGCTGCGGGACTGATCGGTCTTTCGCCGCGAGATCAGTCCATCAGCGTCACCCTGAGGAGCCTGCGAAGCAGGCGTCTCGAAAGGGTCGACGGCCACCAGCGGGGCCGTGCATCCTTCGAGGCTCGCCCAGCGGCGCAATTGCGCCGCAAGGCTCGTACCTCAGGATGACGGGTCTGGACTGATCGAACCAATTTCGATCCGACGCCGACATATCTCCGGGCCGCGAAGAATTGCCGCAGCCCGGAGTTTATTTTCATGGACTGGGCCAATTACCTGTTCGGCTTCAAGGGCCGCGTCAACCGGGCCAAATTCTGGCTCGCAGGGCTGATCATCGTCTGCTGGATGATGTTCCTGGCCTTGCTGGTGGTCTCGGCCGGCCTCGGCGGCAAGAACGGGTTCAGCTTCAATGTCGACGACATCTTCCGGGCCTTCGACCCCGACAGCTACAAATCGCTGAGCTGGGCCGGATTGCCGGCATTGCTGGTCAAGGCCTGCGGAACGTTCTTGTTCGTTTGGGTCTATGTCGCTGTCTCGATCAAGCGCCTGCACGACCGCGACAAGAGCGGGTGGTGGATGGTGCCGTTCTTCGCGATCCCGGGTCTCATGAGCCAGTTCTCGGACCGGCTCCCCGATGAATCCTATTGGGTGGTGGCCGCGGGAACGATCGTCTTCGTGCTCTATGTCTGGGGCTTCATCGAGCTCGCCTTCCTGCCCGGCACGCGCTACCCCAATCGCTACGGCCCCAATCCGCTCGGGAAAACCCATGTGCGGCAAGGCAGCGACAGCGGGTCGCGCTCCGCGCGCGGCTGGGACCAGCAGAGCGAGCTCGATACCGTGCCGCACAAAGCTGGTCCCCCCGCCGTGTGACGTGTTAAGCGAGGCGCATGAGTGATGCCGTCTCGATTACCCGCGATCTCGTCCGCTGCCCCTCCGTCACCCCGGCCGACGCCGGCGCGCTTGGCGTTCTCGAAAACCTGCTGAAGACCGCAGGCTTCGAGGTCCACCGCGTGACCTTCTCCGAGCCCGGCACCGCCGATATCGACAACCTCTATGCGCGCATCGGCTCTTCGGCGCCGCATATCACCTTCGCCGGCCACACCGACGTGGTGCCGCCCGGCGATGAAGCGGCGTGGACGCTTGGCGCGTTCTCCGGCGAGGTGAAGGACGGTTATCTCTACGGCCGCGGCGCCGTCGATATGAAGGGCGGCATCGCCTGCAGCGTCGCCGCTGTGCTGCAATATCTGCAGGACCATGGCGGCAAGCCACAAGAGAATGGCAACGGCTCGATCTCCTTCCTGATCACCGGCGATGAGGAAGACGTCTCGATCAACGGCACCGTCAAGCTGTTGAAATGGTGCGCCGAGCGTGGCGAAAAATTCGATCATTGCGTGCTCGGCGAGCCCTCGAATGTCGAAGTGCTGGGCGACATGATCAAGATCGGCCGGCGCGGCTCGCAATCCGGCACGTTGGTCGTCGACGGCATGCAGGGCCACGTCGCCTATCCGCACCGCGCCTCCAATCCGGTGCCTGATATCTCGCGACTGATCGTGGCGCTGAGCGACGAGCCGCTCGATCTCGGCAGCGCGCAGTTCCAGGCCAGCAACCTCGAATTCACCACGGTCGATGTCGGCAACAGCGCAAGCAACGTGATCCCCGGCCAGGCGCGGGCAAAATTCAACATCCGCTACAACGACAACCACACCCAGGAGAGCCTGCGGCAGCTGGTCGACGAACGGCTGGTGAAAGCCTGCGGCAACCGCATCCGCGCCCATATCGATTGGGCACCGTCGAACTCGAACGTGTTCGTCACCCAGCCTGGCCCGTTCACCGACCTCGCGGTCGCCGCGATCGAGGAGGTCACCGGCCGCAGGCCGGAGCTCTCCACCTCCGGCGGCACCTCGGACGCGCGCTTCATCTCGAGCTATTGCCCGGTGATCGAGTTCGGCCTGGTCGGCCAGACCATGCACCAGGTCGATGAACGCACGCCCGTGGCCGATCTGGAGAAGCTGACGCGGATCTATCGGGGCGTGCTGGAGCGGTATTTCGGGTAATCCAGCCGCTCGGCTGGACAAAAGCATCGAAAACAACCCCATGCACAGTAGGGGTTGGGGCTACGAGTCATCCACCCGCACCAGATACAGTGTGGTATTTCGGGTAGGCTCACATCCGTAGGATGGGTAGAGCGCAGCGAAACCCATCATGAGCGCCGCGGATTCGAAGTGATGGGTTTCGCGGAGTTTATCATCGGGCCGCGCGTTGCGCGGACCCGTTGGCTCCACCCATCCTACGAGATCATTCACACCGCCTAATACTCCACCCGCATCAGATAGAGCCCGTCCGGCGGCGCCACGGGGCCGCAGGCGGCGCGGTTGCGGGCGGCGAGCGCGGCGGCGAGGTCGTCGGCGCTCCAGCGGCCCTCGCCGACCCAGACCAGCGAGCCCACCATGGAACGCACCTGGCTGTGCAGGAACGAGCGCGCCGACGTCACGATGTTGACGGCGGCGCCGTCACGGGTGACGTCGAGCTGATCGAGCGTCTTCTCCGGCGACTTGGCCTGGCACTCGGTGTCGCGGAAGGTGGTGAAATCATGCTTGCCGAGCAGGCGCTGCGCGGCGTTATGCATCGCGTCAGCATCGAGCGCGCGCGGCACGCGCCAGACCCGGCCGATGTCGAGCGCGAGGTTCGCGCGGGTGTTGGTGATGCGATAGAGATAATGCCGTCTGGTCGCGGAAAACCGCGCCTCGAAATCGTCGGGCACGATGTCAGCCGCGAGCACGCCGATCGGATTGGGCCGCAGATGCGCGTTCAGCCCGTCACGAAAACGACCGGGCGGAAAATGCTTGGCGATGTCGCAATGCGCGACCTGGCCGCGCGCATGCACGCCGGCGTCGGTACGGCCGGCGCCATGGACGCGCACGTCCTCGCCGCAGATCGCCTTGACCGCCGCCTCCAGCGCGCCCTGCACGGTCGGCGCAGTGTCCTGGATCTGCCAGCCGGAGAACGGCGTGCCGTCATATTCGATGGTGAGCTTGTAGCGGGGCATCAGCTAAGCTGCGCAGGCGGCTTCAACGGCGTGCCGCGCAGAAAGTCCGCTGCCTTCATCGGCGCCTTGCCGGCGCGCTGCAGTTCGAGGATCCGGATCGCGCCGTCGCCGCAGGCGATCGCAAAATTGTCGTCGAGCACATCGCCCGGTGCGCCCGAACCCTTGGCCAGCTCGCAGCGCAGGATTTTCAGCCGCACCGGCTCGCTTTCGCCCGCGAGCTCGCACCAGGCGCCGGGGAACGGCGAGAGCCCGTGAATGTGCCGCAACACTGCATGCGCCGGCTGCTTCCAGTCGATCCGCGCCTCGGCCTTCTCGATCTTGGCGGCGTAGGTGACGCCATCCTCGCTCTGCTTCTTAAGCTGCAAGCCGCCGCGCTGTAACGCGCCCATCGCGCGCACCACCAGGTCGGCACCGAGCGACGCCAGCGCGTCGTGCAGATCGGATGCCGTCATCCCGTCCGTGATCGGCAGCCGCTCGGCCATCGCGACGTCGCCGGTGTCGAGGCCGACATCCATCTTCATCACCATCACGCCGCTCTCGGCATCGCCCGCCATGATGGCGCGGTTGATCGGCGCGGCGCCGCGCCAGCGCGGCAGCAGCGAGGCATGCAGGTTGAAGCAGCCGAGCCTGGGCGCGTCGAGAATGGCCTGGGGCAGGATCATGCCATAGGCGACGACGACGGCGGCATCCGCGTCATGCGCGCGAAACTCCTCGAGCGCTTCCGGTGTCTTGAGGGTCTTCGGCGTCAGCACGGGAATGCCGAGGCGGCGCGCCTCCTGCTCGACCGGCGTCGGCTGCAGCTGCAGGCCGCGTCGCCCGCCCGGCTTCGGCGCGCGGGTGTAGACGGCCACGACCTCATGGCCATGAGCTACGAGCTCCAGCAGCGTCGGCACCGCGAAATCGGGCGTGCCCATGAAGATCAGACGAAGAGGCATGACGAAAACTCGGTCTGTTCCTTCCCTTGCGGGAAGAGGAATCGCATATGAAGCACGCGGGTCTATCCGCGAATTCGGTTGGCCTCTCCCGCTTGCGGGGGAGGCCGGATCGCATCGAAGATGCGATCCGGGTGGGGGCTATCTCAGCGATACGACTCGTGGAAAGACCCCCACCCCAACCCCTGTCTCTTATACACATCTGACGCTGCCGACGACCATGG